>NZ_JBFUIA010000022.1:0-142887 GCF_056402115.1 Mucilaginibacter sp. P4_C11
ATTAAAGGTGATAACATCTTTAAACGACAAGCCTTCTTCTTTGTGTAAGCGTACCAGTTCGGCATAAACACGGATGGGGGTAACACCTGTTGCCAGGCCAAGCACTGCCTGCTCGCCTTTTGCCTGCTTATCGCGGATAAGTTTAGCTATCCTGCCTGCTACGGCAATGGATGCCTCCTGCTGGTTGCCATAAACGCTTACCGGCAGCTTCTCGTACCGGGTCTCTTCCAATAAATTTAATCGGGCCATGGGATTGGGTTGAATTTGGTTGAAAACAAATATATCAGATATTTATTGACCGCACCCATTATTTTAACTTTTGTAAACGACCAACAAATAGTAATTTAACCGCATGTTACCGTTAAACCAAAACTTGCAAAAGCTTTTTGATATCGCCCAAAAACCTGTTAAAACCGTTATCGGCTTAATGTCGGGCACGTCATTAGATGGGTTGGATATTGCCTTATGCAGCTTTAGCGGCCATGGCCTGCAAACCCAATACAAATTACTGCAATTTATCACCATCCCATATCCCGAAAGCTTTAAAAGCGAAGTACAGCAGGTGTTTGCCAAAAAAACGGTCGACCTGGAAAAACTCACTTTACTAAATGCTTACATTGGCAGTTACCATGGCGAATTGGTACTGCAAGCCCTTTCAAAGTGGGATATCGCCCCCGATACAGTTGATTTTATAGCCAGCCACGGTCAAACAATTTACCATGCGCCAAAAAGGTTACACCAACAGGCCAACTATCCTAACGCCACACTGCAAATTGGCGACGGAGATCACCTGGCGGTAAAAACCGGGATATTGACCATAAGCGATTTCAGGCAAAAACATATTGCCGCCGGTGGCGAAGGCGCACCTCTGGCCTTATATGGCGATGTGCTATTGGGCAGTAAACCGGGCGAAGAAAGGATTTTGCTGAACATCGGCGGCATTGCAAATCTTACCTACCTGCCTGCCAATAATGATACAGCCAACGTTTTATGTACAGATGTTGGGCCGGGTAATACCCTGATAGATGCTGCCTGCCGCCGGCATTTTAACAAGGCTTTTGATGAAGATTCGGCCATTGCCAACAGCGGCAAAGTAAACCACCATTTGCTTACCGCTTTGCTCAGCCACCCGTTTTTTGACGCGGCCGCGCCAAAAACTACCGGGCCCGAATTGTTTAACATGGCATTTGTTGAAAATGCGCAGCAACAATCACAAACAAAGGAGGTGCCGCCCGAGGATCTGGTAAGTACATTAAGCGCATTTACGGCCATATCCATCATCAATTCTATCAAAGCCAATATACAAGCCGATAACCCGAAAATATTTGTAAGCGGCGGCGGGGCCAGGAACCCCTTTGTGATAGCCCAACTGAAGCTGGCTTTTGAAGATATTAAAGATACAAGCAGCCTTGGTATTAATCCCG
The DNA here is from genome assembly GCF_056402115.1 of Mucilaginibacter sp. P4_C11. NCBI lineage: Bacteria > Pseudomonadati > Bacteroidota > Sphingobacteriia > Sphingobacteriales > Sphingobacteriaceae > Mucilaginibacter > Mucilaginibacter sp. P4_C11. The sequence goes on from NZ_JBFUIA010000022.1 coordinate 1,425, forward strand.
ATGCCAAGGAAGCCATATTATTTGCCTTACTTGGCAATGAAGCTTTGTGCGGCGAACCTATTGCTATGGGCAATAACCCAGGCGTGTTAATGGGGAAGTTTAGTTTTGCGGTGTAATACCTTTACTTAAAGTTGGGCCATGTTTTCAACCACTTCCAAGCCCCTCTTTTCGGCGAAGGAGAGAATGCATCGGGTGAGTATTAACCAGCGTTCTCGCCGGCTAATTCCATCTCAAATCTCACGTCTCACATCTCAAATCTAACCCTAAAACGTCCCTCTTTTCCTGATCCTCAGCAAGCCATTGGCCGTGGTGGCATAAATAACCCCTTTGGAATCCTGCACCACCTGGTAAATTTTAAAGCCGGGGGAGGGCGAGTTGGCGTTGTTGTAGTTTTCCCAGCTGTTTTTTAAATCGTACCGCACCAGGCCCGATTGATCGGTGCCCAGCCATAGTACGTGTTCAAACTTATCGTACATAATGCTGGTTACATGGTTTGATGGCATGCCCGAGTTTTTGTCGGTTAAATGCAGCCAGGTACCATCGGGGCGTAGTACCGCAATGCCTTCGTTATCATCATCGGCAGCGGCTTTGCCGGTGCTTACTAACGAGAAATAGAGATTGCCCTGCTCATCTTCGGCCGCGCCGGAAATGCTGGCGTTTTTCAGCGGCGTATCAGATGTGGTAAAGGTGGTTGGCAGCAGGTCTTTCTCAATGAGGATGGTGCCCTTTGATGTACCAATCCAGAGGCGTTTACGGTTATCCACATAAGCAAAAGTTACGTTGCTTGATGGCAGCAGCGGGATGGTTTTCTTGTTAAGCACCACCACTTTATCTTTACGTACCACCACCATGCCATCTTTGGTTGTAAACAGCAATTCGCCGTTGCGGCTTTTGATGATGTGGGTAACCGGGCTTTTTATAAACTTTTTAAAATCGTACACCTGCCAGCCGGCGTCGGTGCATTTGTATATGCCATTATCAATGTAGGCCCATTTGGCGTTTTCCTTGTCAACGGTAATTTCCTGCACAGCGGTTTCGGCAGTAAAGGGCGAGTTGTATTCATTAACCGGGTTAAAGGTAGTGCCATCAAAACGGGTAAGACCGTGGGCGGTGGCGTACCAAAGCACATCGGTAGCGTCAACGGCGCTTGATTGGCTCACGTTATCGGGCAGGGGCGAATCGTAGTGCGTCCACTTGGTAAACTCGTAACTGTTGAGCGATGGGTTGGTATACTGGGTACTGGTGTTGTAAATAGTTGGCGGGCCTGCCGGTTTCATCTGCTCCAGGTCCATCCGCAGCATCTGGGCCGAAATACGGCCAAAGGCTATTTTAAACTGTACATTTACAGATGATGCCACCCGTTTGCCATGGTCAACAGCTGCCTTCCACAAGCTGCCGTTCAGCAGGCGGATGATATCGGCTGTAAGCGGGCTGTTGGTTACGTCGGTATGGCTTAGCACACAGCTAAAGCCCGAAGGCTCAACCAGTACCTGGAAAGTGAGCGAGCCATTGGCATCTTTAAACGAATACTTGCGGTTAATACGGTCGCACACCTGGTCGAGCGTAAACTGGCTGCAGGTAGCTTTGGGGCTGCCACAGTCGATGCAATAATTTTCGGCGCTGCACAGTTCAATCTTTTGCAAAAAAAGATTTTGCGCGCAAACTACCGCGGGAAATACGAAAACTAAAAAGCATGTAAGCACCAATAGCTTACCGGTTTTGGATGGATATAACAATGTCAGCATTAATTTCATAAAATAAAGAAAGCTAACGCAAACCACCAAACTTATAATAGTTAAATTAGGTTAAAGTTTTGTTACAAAGGGAAGGCGGGCGACGACTCACCCGGCCAGCGCTTCGCTGGGCCACCCTCTCTCCGGCTAAAGCCGCAAAGAGGGTTGAGGAAATGAAAAAAATATTTTCGCCCCTCTATGCGACGCAGTCGGAGAGAGGGGCAGACAAGCGCAGCGATGTCGGGGTGAGTCGTCGCCGCCATGCTTAGTTTTTGAAAATATTTGTATTTTCAACCATGTCATCAATTATAGAGCTTTGCCGGTTACTTCGACAACGGGAAACGCCCGCCGAAAAAGTTTTATGGCAGTATCTCAGGAACAGACAACTGAACAACAAAAAGTTCTTAAGGCAATTTCCAATTTGTGTTCAGTCGACCATCAAAGGCAATATTTATTATATTCCTGATTTTTATTGTGCCGAGCTGAAACTTGTAATAGAAGCCGACGGTCCCATTCACCTCTTAAAAAAAGAATATGACCAAAATCGAGATGAGGTTATGAAAGCCCTTGGACTGACTATTTTGAGGTTTAAAAATGACGAAATAATAGAGGATATAGAAGGGGTATTGAATAAAATTGTCATGTATCTGTAGCACCGGTTTGAACGCGGGCGACGACTCACCCGGCCAACGCTTCGCTGGGCCACCCTCTCTCCGGCTTAAGCCGCAAAGAGGGTCGAGAAAATAAAAAATAACTTCTTCGCCCCTCTATGCGACGCAGTCGGAGAGAGGGGCAGACGCCCCGATATTTATCGGGGTGGTCGGGGTGAGTCGCCGCCGCCATCCCCATTCCAATTTTTTAGAATATATAAGTACTTTTACAAAGCCAAACAATTGTGGCTTACAGTTGTAAGTACTTCGCCTGCAACAGGTAAAATTCTTTTGGCAAAACACAAATATCAAATTTAACCCAGGCAGGCTAACTGCTACCCCTATGGATAAAATTACCGATAAATACCATCAGCCGGTTAATGCGGACCCTAAGCGACAGGATCTTTTGTTTGATTTGAAGGAAGTATCCAAACGCACTTACCAGCTTGGGCTTTCGGCCTTGTCGCTGGGGGTGTTTTTATCGGTTTATGATGCCTTTATCGGCATGTATGTGTCGTCGTTTTTGCTGGCTTGCTTTTGCCTGGCTATTTCAATGTTCGTGGTGTTAAAATGGCAGGATGCTATTAAAGATCTTACCATATCTATATTTTCGGTCATCTGCGGGCTGTTGGTGTGCCTGGTATTGCTTGAAGGCTTGCAAACCGACCAGTACCTCTTCTTTTTCCCCGCCCTGATAGCCGTCCCGCTGGTTCTCGACCTGAAGCATAAGCAGGCCAAAAAGCCCGGCATTTTTGTAGGTATCATGATATTTGCCTTTGTTGCCTGTATTGTTATTGGTAACTACGTACCCCCGCTGGCCAATTTTACGCCCGTGCAGGCAGCACGGCTGGCGCTGGTTAACCGCTTTACGGCGCTGGGCTCAACCATTGTGCTGGCGGCGCTATACACGTTTTTCGAAAAAAAGTATATTGAAGAGATTGTTACCCAAAGCGACAGGGTTATCAAAACCAAAACCCAGTTCCTGGCCACCATGGGGCACGAGCTGCGCACCCCCTTAAACGGCATCATCGGTATTGTAAACCTGCTGAAGCAGGAAAACTCGGCCACCCGCCAGGCCGAGTACATCAGCATACTCCAAAACTCGGCCGACCATATGCTGCAGCAGGTAAATGATATCCTGGATTTTAATAAGATAGAAGCCGGCAAGCTGGAACTGCACCCCATCACCATTAATTTAAGCAACTTTTTGCTCAACGTATGCCTGCCTTTTAAAGTGCTGTCGGCAAACAGCAATGTAGAGGTATTGGCCGATATTGACCGCCAGCTGGATATCCTGGTACTGGCCGACGATATGCGCCTTACGCAGGTGCTCAACAATATTTTTGCCAACGCCCTTAAATTTACCGGCAATGGCTACGTAAAGCTAAAAGCTACCTGTCTTAAAAAAACCGATAAGCAAATAGCCGTCGATTTTGTGATTGAAGATACCGGCATCGGTATTGATAAGGCCGACCAGGAAAAGATTTTTGAAGGCTTTTGGCAAGTATACCACGAGGGCACCCGCGAGCTTACCGGCACCGGGCTGGGCCTTACCATTTGCAACCGCATATTGCAGATGATGGGGGCCAAACTATCGCTCGAGAGCGAAAAGGGCAGGGGCAGCAAGTTTTCGTTCAGCTTAACGTTTAACATTGCCCATGTGGCACCGCTTCCTATACCGCTAAAACCGGCGGCAGCCAACGGCGACCTTAAATTACTAAGGGTACTACTGGCCGAGGATAACAAAATAAACATGATGGTAGCCAAAAAAGCCCTCACCAGCTTTGGCGCCACGGTTGATGCCGCCTACGATGGCGTGGAAGCCCTGGCCCGGCTGGAAGATTTCCCCCATTATGACATTGTACTGCTCGACCTGGAAATGCCCGTAATGAACGGCTACCAAGCCGTTTTCGAAATCAAAAAGAAATACCCGCTGGTACCCGTCATCGCCTTCACCGCCTCGCTGGTAGACCAAAAAATGCTTGCCGACCTGCTGGCCAGCGGCTTTAACGATTGCATTCTGAAACCTTTCAACCCGCAGCAGCTATCAACCGTTATTAAAAAACATACCGGGGTTAAGGAAGGGGTGTAGTTTGATTTCGGATTTCGGATTTCGGATTTTTTATTTTAAAATTTAAAAGCGCCCCGGCCCGGTAAGGAAGCCAAAAAAGTCTTAATTCTTGATTCTAACCTCTTGATTCTTCTTCAGGTTCTCTCAACGAGGAACCTGAGGGACGATGCCCGTCGTGTTCCAATAATTCATCGCCTGGTACGCCGCCTCAGGGTCCTTTTTCAAAGAGACCCCGAGGGGACATAAAAAGTCTTACTTCTTGATTCTAACCTCTTGACTCTTCTCATTGCGGCAGCGCGAATACTTACGGTAGCGATGGGTTAATCTGTTTTTTGTAACGTAGCATATACCTCAAGTAATTTATCCAGCTCGGCCTTTGATTTGCAGTTGCCAAAGGCGTGAATGTATGCAGGCCAATCGGTGCCGCTGTTACTGTTGGTAATTAGTTGAACCTGGTATTTACCGTTACAATCATTAAGCGTCCAATTCTCATTGTTGCCAAACAAGTAAGCTTTGGTTTTCTGCTCCTTACAGCTGTCATTTGCGGCAGGAAACAATGCGGGGTTGTTACCCATATAAAAGCCACCCTCAAACCCTGTTGTGTTGGTAGTATCAGCAGGATAAAAGTAATAAACCGAAAAATCGGGACCCTTACTTTTTTTAATAATATAACCACCCGGCAACCCAATGCTGTATTTTAATCCGGGTATTTGTTTCGTGGTCAACGTTTTTTTAAAGGCGCTGTCGGGCAATTTATGAGCGCCGGGTTTGCAGGCAATTAATGTAAATAATAGGTAAATAATTGTGATTTGGTATGGCTTCATTTTGTTTAGGTATCCAAAGCCAAGTTAATGTAAATTATTAATAGCCTGGTAGCCTGAGAGGACAAATTACCTGTCGTTGGCCATTTGTTTTCTGTCCCCTCAGGTTCTCTCAACGAGGAACCTGAGGGACGATGCCCGTCGTGTCCAAATAGTTTATTGCCTGGTATGCCGCCTCAGGGTCCTTTTTCAAAGAGACCCCGAGGGGACATAAATCAGCACACCGTTTGTCGTTGGCCATTTGTTTTCTGTCCCCTCGGGTTCTCTCAACGAGGAACCTGAGGAACGATGCCCATTGTATGTTAACAATTCATCGCATGGTATACCGCCTCAGGGTTTTTTTTCAAATCGAACCTGAGGGACAAAAATCGAAACTTTTCTAAGATTCTATTTTTTCTATCAATTCTGCTCTTATTCCTTTGATAAAAAAATGCAACTTAATTTTAAATTGATCACCAGCTTTTGGATGAAATTTTAAATACGATTCTTTCATAAGTCTACATCTCAATTGTAACTCTGAAACCTTCAAGTTTGTAAACCCACGTTGCGTATTGAAAATTAAGCCCGTGAAAATGCTTTGAGAGCCATCTTCCTCAATCCACAATTCATGTAAATCAGGATTAAATGAAGTGTCCATTGAAAATATATTTTGTACATTTTCATCTGCATAATTAAAATTGCGACTGTAAGATTGGATGTTTCGGAGATATGTTACACCCTGTTCCGCGGCAAAATTTATTTACAAAAGCTCTCGTCATCCCCAAAATCGTCAGCAGAACAGTTTCGGCGAAAACGGGCAAAACAATGCGGGGTGGTGCGGCTGCGGGGCATAGGAAGTTTTTGCATGAGTGGGGGAAAGGAGCCTCGGGGCAAAATAATTCCAGCCCAGGTTTTGCCCGTTTTGCAGGGCAAAGGCCAGGAGCGCCGAGAAGCATTTCTGGTGACAGCGGTTTTGGTTCCTTTTGACAAGACAAAAGGAACTAGGCCCTCCCGCGGCCATAAGCGGGCCGGTGTTGTAGCTTCTACAAAATAATTTCGTAACCTGCAAAACATGGAGTAGAGAGATGTGGCTGCCGTAATGATATAGTGTTTGTTTTGCTAAATCGTTCCCCGAAAGCAAATAGTTCATTAACCCCTCCCTGCCTTTGCCCGCATTGCTATCGCGCCCCTCCCGATGGGAGGGAACTGGGAAAAGCGACTTAGGAATTCGAAATGGAGTATTGGTCCCCAAAGTGTCAGCAGAACAGCTTCGGGCGAAAACGGGCAAAACAATGCGGGGTAGTGCGGCTGCAGGGCATAGGAAGTTTTTGCATGCGCGAGAGGTTAAGCGTGCCGGGGCAAAATAATTCCAGCCCAGGTTTTGCCCGTTTTGTCCCGATTAAAATCGGGATGCGGCAAAGAAGCATTTCTGGTGACTTGAATTATTCGCTGTTGTTTGTTTTTTTATTGGTGCTCATTATCTCGCTATGTTCGGTCTTTTGGTCCTTTTTGTTTCAAGACAAAAAGGACTAGGCCCTCCGCGGCCATGAGCGGGCCTGTGTTGTAGCTTCTGCAAAGTAATTTGGTAACCCACAAAACATGGAGTAGAGTTGCCGTAATGATATAGTGTTTGTTTTGCTAAATCGTTCCCCGAAAGCAAATAGTTCATTAACCCCTCCCTGCCTTTGCCCGCATTGCTATCGCGCCCCTCCCTGTGGGAGGGAACTGGGAAAAAGCGACTTGGGAATTCGAAAGGGAATCGTGGTCCCAAAATGGTCAGCAACACCCCTCCGGCGCTCTCGAGAGGGGAATCGCGCATTTCCACCGCTTTTTTAAAGGGATCGACAGAATATTATGGCGTCCACAAGAGTTCCATTTGTAACCATGTCATAACTGTTTTTTCCAGCCTAAACTGGTGGTCACCCGCAATTATGTATATTTTATATTTACACAACGATGTGGGTAACAAAAACGATTATTCAGCAATATTCATTTAATAAACCTTAACCTTACACTATGGCAGCACCTTACATGACCCCCGGCGTATACATTGAAGAACAAAGCGCGTTTCCCAATTCGGCAGTAGCCGTAGCAACCGCGGTACCGGTATTTATAGGGTACACCGAAATTGCAACGTACAATGGCAACTCACTGCTTCATAAAGCAACCCGGATCACATCACTCGCCGAATACCAGGAGCGTTTTGGCGGCGGGTTTAGATCCAGGTTCGCCATTGCCGATGCTAAACCGAAGTCAGCGGCATTCGTGGTGGCCGGCAACGCAAGGGAGTTAAAAATTAATGATAACAACACCGCTTATCTTTACAACAGCATACGCTTGTTTTTTGCCAACGGCGGCGGTCTATGCTACATCCTTGCTGTAGGGACTTACGGCGATAAGCCTGGTGGTTTTAAAATAGCGGCCGCCGATTTTATCGGCTCCGGAGAGAAGCCGGATAGTCCGCTACAGCTTTTGTAGCGTGAATCCGAGCCTACGCTGATTATAGCCCCTGACGCCATTGCATTGGGCGAGGACTGCTACACCCAGGTATACACTGCAATACTACAGCATTGCAAAATGATGCAAAGCCGCTTTGCCATCTTCGACCTGGTTAAACAACAAGCAGGCGATAACACGGCAGATATTGTAGAATCCTTCCGTAACAAAATAGGCAATGATGCGCTGAATTATGGGGCGGCATATTACCCATGGCTAAAAGCTGCTATCGTACAGTCGGAAGAGGTTGATTTTGAAAATTTGGATGATTCCGTCGATTTGGAAACTACCTTGCCCGAACCAGTGGCACAGGAGGTAATTAAAAAATATAAATTAACCATTGGCGACTTTGACAAAGCACTTGCCGGGTTAACCGATGCTGCCGAAATAGCCAAAAAGAGGGCGGATATCGATAACATCAAGAGAAACTATCACCTGGCGCTTAAAGCTGTCAGTCCTACTTATGTTAACATTCTGGAAACAATAAGGGAAAGCATGAATGAATTACCACCGGCCGGGGCAATGGCTGGTATTTATACCATGGTTGATACCAGCAGGGGTGTATGGAAGGCGCCTGCCAACGTTTCGGTAAGTATGGTGAACGCGCCCTCGGTAGATGTGTCGGACGAAGAGCAGCAAAGCCTGAACGTAGATGTGAACGCCGGAAAATCAATCAACGTGATACGTGCGTTTCCAGGTATCGGCACCCTTGTATGGGGCGGCCGGACGCTGGACGGCAACAGCACCGATTGGAAGTATATCAACGTAAGACGAACGCTGATTATGATCGAACAATCGCTTAAACTGGCAATCAGGGCCTTCGTTTTCGAACCCAACGATGCCAATACCTGGATTACCGTAAAAAGCATGATGGATAACTTCCTGGTTAATTTGTGGAAACAGGGAGCCCTCGCAGGAGCAGTACCCGAACAGGCGTTTTCTGTACAGGTTGGCCTGGGCAGTACCATGACTGGTGATGATATCCTGGAAGGCAGGATGTTAATCAACGTAAAGTTGGCCATCGTTCGCCCTGCGGAGTTCATCATAATCACATTCCAGCAACAAATGCAGCAATCGTAGTAAATGCCCATGCTAAACCATTTTAGCATAATGGACTTTGATATGGTGCTTTATTAACCGGTACAAAAAACCTTTGCTAAACCATTTTAGCAATATAGCTTATGGTGGATTTACACAGTTCGCGATTGCCACGCTACGCTTATAATGACATATTAGTTGTGAAGCTCTGAAGTAGACATATCATCAACATTTTTTCAGGATAGTGTCTATGGCAATCACATGAAATTAGGTACCCTGCCGCCCGCGTTAGGGATGGCAGCGGATACCGGCCCGAGCTTAAGGCCGGTGCAGTATGAGCGCACAGCCCGGCCCAGTTTCTACCAACGGGGAAACGCCCATGTGATTTTTTCCATGCTGAAAAATTAGTGCCGAACCGATGCAAATTTGGTGTAACCCGGGTGTGCCGACGGTGGGATAAAAAGTAGCGTTATTTTGCGCTTTTTTGTTCTTTAAGTGTGAAAATAACAATTAAAAACGCGCCAAAAAATAACCTTTTTTTAAGAAAATTACCTGTGTGAATTTGTATGCTATTTGTATAACATTTGTATGAATTTTTGATGTTTTTGTGTGCTTTTTTGCACCATTAGTATATGATTTGTATCCTCTTTTTGGATATATATTGTTTAAGGTTAAATTCATGACAATTTTTGCGTTTTTGAGGGCAACGCCGGTATTGCCCGGCGATTTTGTTATATTAGCACAACAACCATTTTAACTATTGCCATTGAAAAACAAACTTATTTTGGCGCTGATGCTCCTGCTGGCGTCGGCTGCTGCCCGGGCGGCACAACCCGGTGCCGATACGGTGAAAACGGGGGTGTATATTACCAGCATCCACGATATTAATTTTAAGGATAAGGAATACACCATTGACCTTTGGCTATGGCTGAAGTACAAAAACCGCAAGTTTGATTTTGTGCAAAACCTGGAGGTGCCCCAGGCCAAAACGGTTACTAAATCGTTTTCTACCATCGATTCTTCAGGTAGCAAGGTGTACCTGCTTATGAAGCTGCAATGCGTAATGAAGGATTCCTGGGCCATTAATAATTTCCCTTTTGATAAGCAGAAATTGCGCTTTTCGATAGAGAATTCGCAGTTTGATTCGCACTCATTGGTGTTTGTACCCGATACCCTGGGCAAGCACTTCGACCCCCGCTTTACCCTGCGCGGCTGGCGTGTTGACAGCCTGGGCATAGCCGCCGGCATCAAAAAGTACGAAACCGGCTTTGGCGATTCCACACTGGCTAAACCCCATACCGAATACAGCAACTTTAAGGTTACCCTGAAGATAGCCCGCGACGCGATGGGCTTGTTTTGGAAGATGTTCCTGGGCATGTATGTGGCCTTCCTGATAGCGTACATGTGCTTTTACATCCATACCGACAGTATAGATTCGCGATTTGGGCTGAGTGTGGGCGCTTTGTTCGCGGTGATTGGCAACAAGTATATCATCGATTCGGCCCTGCCCGAGTCGACCACTTTTACGCTGGTGGATACGCTGCATGGCACAACGCTGTTTTTTATACTCTGCATTATTATATGCACTGCCTACTCGTTACGGCTGATTAAAAAAGAACAGGAGGCCAAAGCCAAACGCTTTGATTTTATATGCGCACAGGTACTGCTGGCGGTTTACCTGCTACTGAATGGCTGGTTTATATACGGCGCGGTTAATTGATTATCAGTTAGTTTTAAGTTTTGAGTGCTGAGTTTTGAGTTAAGAAGGCTTTTTAGACTTAGAACTTAATACTTAAAATTCAGTGCTTCAGACTCAAGACTCAGAACTCAAAACGCAGCACTCAAAACTTACTACCAGGTTAACTTCAACAATGCTACGCCTTGCCGGGGCAGGGTAATGGTGGTATTTAAAAGCCCGGCTTTAACCTGCACTTTTAGGGGTTTGCCAACGGTTTGCAGTTGCCCGGCCTGCTCCAGTTGTTTCACCTGGTTGGGCGTAGGGTTTTGCGGCGATCCCATTTTTTTCCATACCTCGTAGGAGTTACTGTGCTGGTTATCAATTTGATATTGTACAAGGGTTGCAACGCCTGCGGGCAGGTTGCTGAGCGTTACTGTCACCGGCTGACCTGGGGCCTGGATATCATCGTCGTGATAATTCCATACCATTACGGTTGCCTGTTTTTTGCCTTTGGCTGCCAGCGCGCCAATATCGGTGTGGATGCCTCGCATGCCCGAGTCGGTAACGGCGGTAAGCGGGTACATCTGGCTGGCGTTAACCTTAAGCCGTTTGCCCTGCATCATCCCAAACATCCGGAATACGTTAAGCACCGGCTTATCAACCCCGTTGGTAGCCAAATCCCTGAACCCATAAAACCAGGGCTGATTTTCAAACTCAAACGACCAGGATACCGCCCCCATAAAGTTTACCCCCAACGAATCGGCCAGTAAGTACTTCCGTGCAAAGGAAGCCGCCGTATAGCTGGAATACATGGTGCCATTGCGGTAAGCGTTGGATGGATTTGTGGCCATACCACAGGCCGCACAGCCTTCCGGGTCAGATTCGCCGATAACGATGGGGATGTTTTTGGTTTGCGGGTACGATGCCACTATTTTAAACCCTTCGCGGATATCGCGCATTTGGGGGGCCATATTCATGCGTACATGGCCATTAACCAATGTAGGCTGCCCCTTGGCATGAAAGGAAATAACATCCAACGGTGAGCCTGTTTTACCTGTGGCATAGTTGGTCCCGGTAAGGCAATGTTCAATAAATGCCCTCAAAAACCTCATCCCGCCCTGGCTCGATCCGCCTGCTATTTCGGGACCACCAATTTTGGCGGTAGGTAAGGCCCTGCGCAGGCCCTGGGCCGCGTAATCATACATCTTAAAAAACTCGGGCATGGTGCCTTTCCAATAGCTTATGTTGGGCTCGTTCCATACTTCCCAGTACCAGCTTTCTACCTCTTTTTTGCCATAACGGGCAACCGAGTGTTTTACCCACTGGTATATCAGTTCTTCCCATTTGTTGTAATCTTTAGGCGGATAGGCCCAACCGGTGTAAATGTCATTATAGTCGTCGCCCGGTTTCCAGTGATGGCGGTAAGGCTCGGGATGGGTAGATAGGGCCTGGGGCATAAAGCCTATCTGGGCGTAGGGTTTCATGCCCAGTTTAATATAAGTATCAAATATGCTATCAACCAGGTGCCAGTTGTAAACGGGCTTCCCGTTGGTATCTTCGGTATATGCATTGGTCGATCCCCACTTGAGGGCTGCTTCGCCATCGCCGGTGGTAAGCAGGTTATGTACCCGCATGTGTACGGGTGTGGGGCTTAACGCGGCCAGGTGGGCAAGCAGTTTACGGCCATCTTTCATGTAGGTGTAGTTGGGCTCATCGTGCCCAAACCACGCCCAAATGGGGCTCATGTCGCCGCTTTCGGCATTTAAATCTATATTAATAGTGGCGGTTTGCTGCTGTGCGTAAATGCACTGGCTTTTTAGCAGCAATGTAAGTAAGCTTAAAAGCGCAAATCCTGTTTTGATACTCATGGCCTGGATGTTTGGTTTATTAGCGGGAATAACAACAAACATAGTACATTACTTGTAATTTGCACACTTAATTAGCAAAAGTTTTACGTTGATTAAATTTTAGCTATCGCACAGATATTCATGGCTTTACGGCTTGTAAAACCCAATTTTTGATATACTTTAATTGCATTGATATTGCTTTGCAACACATGTAAAAACGGAATTCCGCCTGCTTCTATAATCAGACGTAACTGGTGCATAATAAGGCGGCTGGCGTAACCCTTCCCCAGGTGATCGGGGTGATTGCAAACAGCGCTTACCTCCATATAGGGCAAAGGCTGCAACCTGCGCCCCGCCATAGCCACCAATTCATCGCCAATAAAAATGCCAAAGTAGCTGCCAAAATCGATAGTCCGGTTAAAAAAGGGGCCGGGATTTGTTAGTTTGGTGAGTGCCAGCATAGCTGGGATATGCTCATCAGTTAACGGTGTAAAGGCAATATCGGTAATAGCTGGTGGCGCAGGGTTTTCATAAACCATTTGCAGGCATTTCATAGGGTTTACTACTTTCCACGGTTCGGGTATTTCGATGTCTCCGGGGCTAAAAACCGCTATAGTGCGTTTGGGTTGAACAATATTATAAAGGGCGGCGAAATTTTCGGGTGTGTTTTGTATCATTCCGGCAAAAGGAGATACGTCGGGCAAAAAGCATTTAACTGTAGCCGTACCTTCTGCAAGGTTTTGATTACCTGTTACAGATGCATTCCAGGCGGGATTATCAAGAGGGTGTTCCATGATTACAAATGTAATGATTGGCTTTTTTATCGATGTGATAAATAGCTACAATGTCACTTGCGGTATGATTATGGGAGCGTGAAAGTTAGGGCATTTGTTATTGCAACGGAAAATCCGGCGTATTCACTAAATAGCGGCCGCACGTATGCCGACGTCTTTACCGGCAGATGTGAGCCACAGCGGATGATTTTTTTGTTTTCATGAACGGAGGCGTTGATTACCGGAATCATAACGCATTTTTTCAACGAAATATACAACATTAGCAACATTATGATTTATCAATAAATAATGATAAGTTGGTATTCATTTCCATATAAACCGGGGATCAGCATAATGGAAGATAAAAAAGGTCGCAGAAGCTTTTTAAAAAAGGTGGGTGTTGGCGGAGCTATGGCCATGATGCCGGCTGCTGTTATCAGTATTGCAGATGCCAAAGCGTTGGGCGAACCCGCTGAGGATATCAACGATATTTCGGGCAAACCACTAAAGCGGGCGTACAATACAGCCTACACCGGCGATCATTTAAACCGGGTTGCTTTCCCCATAGGCGGTATGGGCGCAGGTATGTTTTGTTTGGAGGGTACAGGTGCTGTTTCGCATGTATCCATACGCAATAAGCCTGATATTTTTAATGAGTCGGGTATATTTGCCGCCATTCACGTAAAGGGTGTTGCCCGCGGAGCAAAACTTTTGGAGGGCCCCGTACCCGATTGGAAAAAGTTTGGCCTCCGTGATGCGGGGAATGGCCTTACCGGTTCAACTACTGGCTTGCCGCGTTTTCGTGCCGCCGAGTTTAAAACCGAATTTCCGTTTTGCCATATTAAACTTATCGACCAGGATATCCCTTTATCTGTTGGTATTAGCGGGTGGAGCCCATTTATCCCTACTGATGACGACAACTCGAGCCTCCCTGTTGGGGCCATTGAATATCAATTTACCAATACCGGCACATCTAAAGTTAGCGCGGTGTTTAGCTTTAACGCCCGCAATTTTTGGGGCGACGCAAAAGGAAAGGACGCGGTACTGCCTGCAAAAAACGGATTTACCGCTACAGCTACCGGCAACGGCGAAACCAGTTTTCCTTTAGATTTTACGGCATTTACCGATGATGACCATACGGTTGTTGATCATTGCTGGTTCAGGGGTGGCTGGTGGGATCCGTTTACCATGGCCTGGAACGCTATAAAAGATGGCCGCGTGGTTGATAATCCTGCTGTGCCTGCCAATGCCCCCGGCGCCAGCCTTTACGTGCCTTTTGATGTAGCACCCGGCAAACAAAAAACAATAAGGGTAATGCTGGCCTGGTATTCGCCCGAAACCCGGCTAACGTTTGGTCCCCCGGGTAAAAAGAAAGAGGGCTGCGACCCGGCTTCGGGCTGCTGCAATTCGCCGGCGGATATTGGTTTGGATAAGTACGACAAGGATTTTGACGGTAAATTTTATAAGCCCTGGTATAGCAGCCGTTTTGAAAATATTGATAGCGTAAGCAATTACTGGCGGCAAAATTATAACGACTTAAAAGCAAAGTCGCGGTTGTTTACAAAGGCGTTTTATGCCAGCACGCTACCGCCCGAAGTTATTGAAGCCGTAGCCTGTAACCTTTCCATTTTAAAATCGCCAACCGTAATGCGGCAGTACGATGGCCGCCTGTGGAATTTTGAAGGCTGCGGCGACGACTCGGGTTGTTGCCATGGTTCATGTACCCATGTTTGGAATTATGCCCAGGCCATTCCGCATTTGTTCCCAGCGCTGGAACGCAGCCTGCGGGCAACCGAGTTTTGTGAAGACCAGGCCGAAGACGGCCACCAAACCTTTAGGGCCAACCTGCCGATAAACCCGGTAACACATGATTTTCATTCGGCTGCCGACGGGCAGCTTGGCGGCATCATGAAGGTTTACCGCGACTGGCGCATCAGCGGCGATAACGAGTGGCTTAAAAAAATATTTCCCATGGTAAAAGTGAGTATGGATTACTGCATCAAAACCTGGGACCCACGCTACAAAGGCGTGATAGAAGAACCGCATCACAATACCTACGATATTGAGTTTTGGGGCGCCGATGGTATGCATACCAGCTTTTACCTGGGTGCGCTGCAAAGCTTTATAACCATGGGCAGGTTTTTAAAACAGGATGTTGGGATTTACCGCGATTTGCAGGCCAAAGGCAAGGCGATGATAGAAAACGCGCTTTACAACGGCGAGTTTTTTATACAGGAAATTAACTATACCAGCCTTAACGCCAAAGATCCATCCAAAGAAAAATCATACGGTGGCGAATACTCAAAAGAGGCCGAAGCATTGCTGCATACCGAAGGCCCTAAGTACCAATATGGCAAGGGCTGCCTGAGTGACGGCGTACTTGGCGCCTGGATAGGCCGCATGTGCGGATTGGAGGATGTTATCGACAGCAAAAAAATAAACAGCCACCTGCAATCGGTATACAAATACAATTTTAAAACTGACCTGAGCGAACATGCCAACCCGCAACGCCCATCATTTGCATTGGGTAATGAGGCCGGCCTGCTGCTTTGCACCTGGCCCAAAGGTGGCAAGCTATCGTTGCCGTTTGTATACAGCGACGAAGTTTGGACGGGTATTGAACACCAGGTGGCATCGCACTTAATGCTCACCGGCAATGTGGCGGAGGGTTTAAACGTGCTGCGTGCGTCACGCAACCGCTATGATGGCAAAGTGCGCAATCCCTTTAACGAGTACGAATGCGGCCACTGGTATGCCCGCGCCTTATCAAGCTATGGCTACCTACAGGCACTCACCGGCGTAAGGTTCGACGCGGTTACCGGCGTATTACATATCGATTCAAAAATTGGCGATTTTACAAGTTTTCTATCAACAGCAACAGGTTTTGGTACGGTAACGCTAAAGGCAGGCAGGCCATCGTTAAATGTTGTTTACGGCAGCATTGATGTGAAAAAGGCGATGGTGAGTGGGAGGGAAGTGGTGATGGGGTAACGGCATTTGTGAAGTAAAAATGCTCCCTTAAAAGACTTGCGAAGTTTCTAAAACTTCGCAAGTCTGGCATTATCATGATCTTTACGCCGTCAATTCCACCTCCGCCAGTTTCGTGCCCTCAATCCTGGCTTTTATTTTCGCAAAGGCGGTTTCGCGGGTTGTGGATACATCGTCGCAAAATGGCGAGAAGCCGCAATCGTCGGTGGTGCCCAACTGGTTGGTGTTAATAAACACTGCCGCTTCAAGTACCCTGTCGCGCACTTCTTCTGCGGTTTCTATTACGGGGTTAAGTACATCTATTACGCCAATAAATACTTTCTGATTGGGCTTAAGATATTGTTTAATGATCTTCAAAACTTTTACCCTGTCGGGTTCGCTGGCCAGTTGCAAATAAAAACTACCTACGTGCAGTTCAAATAAATCGGGTAAAAAATCGGCATAATCAATATCCGCGCTATGGGTCGAGTCGTGGTCGCCGCCGGGGCAAACGTGTACGCCCAATTTTTGCTGTTCTTCAGCGGTAAAACGGTCAAAAACCTGGTTGTTAAGGCCAATGAAGTGTTTCAATACGCCGCCGGATGGATCGAGCTTTAACGATAGCCGTCCTTCGGTAAAATCCATTTGTACCTTATATGCGCCCTGCTCCAGGCAAAGCCTGATGTCTTTTTCGCATTCATTTAACAGGTCGGCAATAAATTCAGCTTGCGGATAGCCTTCGATGCCATCTGGTGGGTAAATTAAGCTAAGCGCGGATGCCGATATGATGGCCTGCTTAACGGGCAGGCTGGTTAATTTTTGAGCGGCTGCAAGATATTTTGATGCATAATTACCGTACCTGAAAGGCCCCTTGGTAAGCAATGGCAACCGGCGCGAGTGACCATCCTCAAAATTGATGGTCATGCCTTCAGATGTCAGGTTGGTTAAGCCTTCCAGTGGGTAGGTAACAAAGCTCGATTTGGTTTGCTCTCCATCGGTAATAACGGGTGAGCCGGTTTCTTCAAACTCTTTTACCGTGTCGGCAATTGCAGCTGCATAGAGTTTATTAAGTTGATCGGCATTGGCTTGCGTGGTAATAGCCGTTACAAGCTCAGGTGACCTCGGAATGCTCCCGATAGGTTCAGTTTGGATTTTCATAGACTTTAAATTGGGTTTATAGATTACATAAATCTACCGCAATTTTATATGGAATAAAAAATATTGCCTGGTAATTATTATAATAACTTGCCAGATGCTTTTAATAACCTAATTAAATATAGTTACTGAGCCGCTAAGCACCTGTTTTGCGCCTTTTGTGCTGATGACATAATAGTACACTGCCGCTGGTAGCTTACTGCCGTTATAGGCACCATTCCAGGACGTGACATAACCTTGCGATTGAAATACCATACTGCCCAGGCGATTATAAACCCTTACGGTGGTGGTTGGGTCGCCCTCCAGGCCGGCTATTACCCAGGTATCATTATGGCCATCGCCGTTGGGGCTAAATGCATTTGGTATATGGATATCGTCGCAATGGCTGCTTATGGCAATGGTTTGTGATGCCTGGCATCCGTTATTATCGGTTACCGTTAAATCAACTGTACCTAATTTATTGGTTGTAAAGGTATTGGTGCCGGGCTGCCCGCTCCACTCGTATTTAGCAAAACCTGCGGGGGCTGTAAGTATAATACTTTCATTGGTATACTGGCAAAGCGTAGCCGACGGCATGTTTAATGTTGGGTTTGGAAAATACTGCACAATTGCAGATTCATCAACCGTACAGCCTGCCGTTGTTGTAACCGTAGCTTTGAATGTGCCGGAGTGCTGGACGCTTATTTTGTCGGATGTAGCGCCGGTATTCCAACTGATGGTGCCACTCGTATAGCTTGCTTTAAGATCAACCGTTTGGCCATCGCATAAGGTAGTATTCACAATTTGTTGAATACTGACGGTAGGCGGCGGGGTAAAACCTAAATTATATGCAGACGATGCGATATTGCAGGAACCGGCATTTGCAACGGTTACCGTGTAGTTGCCGCCTATATTGGTTGTGATGCTTGCTTTGTCCTGTTCGTCGGGCAATATATTTCCGTCCCTGAGCCAGTTTACCGTGGTAAATGGGTCTATATTAACATTTGCGGTTAGTTGGGCCATATCGCCAATGCAATATGCGGGCTTACTTGCGGCGATAACAGGTTTTGCCAGTTTAATGAAATCGACCTGCAACTCGGCCGACGAAACTGAACCCGAACAACCGGTCACCACCACTTTATATTTGCCCGGCTGGTTCACGTTTATAGATGCGGCGCTGCCGGTTATGGAGCTGCCATCTTTATACCAGGCGTACTGGTAACTTGTCCAATTCAAAATAGCCGAGGCATCAATAGATACTTTGGCCGATAGTGTAGCCTGGTCGCCATCGCAGTAACCTGCTTTATCGGTGGTCAAAACCGGCGTTGGGATAGCAATAAAGTTCACCTGTACCTCTTTTGATGCTACCCAATTACCTGCACAGGCGCTTACTTCTACTTTGTATTTTCCGGTTTCGGTAATATTATCAAGCCGGGCTGTTGTATTGCCGTTTAGTATACCATCCTTATACCAGCGGTATTGGTAATTAGGTTTGTCGTCGGTTTTTAATAACGCCGATGAGCCGTCGCAGTAGTTTAATACATCGGGATAATTAAAACTGAATACGGGGGCGGCTGCCTGGGTCACCGTTAAATGATTTGATTCGAAATGCAGGGCGGAGCAGGGGTCATAAATAACCATATAGTAATCGCCCGGATCTTTGATGGTTAGCGTGGTGTGGCTTTCGTTCGGTATCTCTTTGCCATTTTTAAACCACTGCAACGGTACCGCGCCGTTTGTGTAATTATTTGCCAGCGCGCTGATGGAGCTGTTAGCACAAATTTCTATTTTATTTACGCTGGGATCTTGTCCGTCAAACTGAACGGCTTGTAGTTGTTTATTTGAATTAATATATGGCCCGTAATCGGGTTTTAATAAATACAGGCCATCATCGGCTGCTACCCAGACCCCATCTTCGCAGTTGGTTGTAGGTATAGGGTATGAAATTGCATTAACACAAATATCGTTGATGTTTTTAGTGCCAAGTCCATCAAAATGGGTAAAGGAAGTTGGTATAGGTGTGCCTTCGTAGGTGGTATTTGAAAAATATAAGCCCTGTGTAGAGCCTACCAATATGTTTTCCCTGGTATAGTCGGGGAAGTTATTTAAACCGTATATCGATGTTATTTTATTAATATTTACGCCATCCAGGAAATGCTGGTAAATAAAGTCGGCATGGAATGAGTAATTCTCGATGTTCCTGAATAAACCTTTATCGGTTGCCCAAAAAAGGCACGAAAATGCAACAAATTCATTTGCATGGTAATAGTTGCCATTATTGTAGTATACCGATTTTACGTTGTTGCCATACCTGCCACCCTCATACACATAGCCTGCATAAAAACCAACAAACGATTCACATAACGTTGGATAATAAGTATACTGATCGGGCCAGGGCTCCCTGGTTACGGTATATGTATATACTGCCGAACGTACAGTGGCTTCAAATATCTGGCTGTTGCCGGTTTCTACCGGAAGCTTAACTATTGCCCCATCTTTTAAAAAATAACGGTATATGCCTTTTGTTGTAGCAATAAGTAACTGGTCATTATCCAGATCGGCTCCCTGGTTGGCTTGTAAACCTATTTGGTAAAAATCAAACCCGATAGAATTAACAGAACCGGTTAAGCCCTGGGCGCTTCCGATTGTACTGGTAATACCATTTTTATATTTTATAACGTTAGATGCATTAGTTGATATAAATACAGTTTCTTTTTCATCGCCGGCAATATCTGTAAACTGATAGGCACTGTAAGCTCCAAACTTTGTTGTGTAATCATCAACGGCCTTGGTAATACTGTTGATGCGATAAACCTGGTTGTTTTGGGCGAGCACCCACAAATAAGGATCGCCGAAATTTCTTTTAACTTTCAGAATCTTTTTGCCCGCCAAAAAGGTGTCACTCAAATGCAGGTCCATATCCTGCTGGGCATGAGCTTTATAAAAAGTGACAATAAGGATAAATAGCAGCAAATAGCGCAAACGGGACATGACAAGGCTTTACAGTTAGAAAGATAAGATAAATATTAAATATTTAAAACACTATTCTTCCCACCTGGCTGCTATCTCCCATAAATATTATGCTCCAGAAACGCATTTCTGAATTTACCATGCGGGTCATATTCGGCAACCACCTTTTTAAAATCGGCTATTTTTTCATAACGTGAGGCCAGCACTTTCGGATCGAGCGTAAATACTTTACCCCAATGTGGCCGGGCATTGAAAGGGGCCAGGGCCTTTTCAATAACGGGGAGTAGTTTGGTAACAGCTTCAGTCTCGGGTTTCCAGGTAAAGTGAATGGTTACCGAGGTTTGATTATGGCAGGGGCTCATCCAAAGACTATCGGCCGCAATGGTGCGTATTTCGGTTATAAACAGATGCGGGCCAACCTGCTTGCCTAATTTGGCAATAGCTTCAATGGCCGCTACTGCATGTTTTATCGGCACAAAGTATTCTGCCTGTAGCTCTTTACCGCTGCTTGGGGTAAAGCCCATTTTAAAATGCGGCAAACGCTCGTGCCATGGTCCGGGTACACCTAACTGGTCGGTGCAACTTTCGGCGGGGTGGTCATAAATAGGGTGCAGGTTTTTGGTGGCCGCTTTGGCACCATAAAATTCGGGACCGTCATGGTCTTTTTCGGTCATGCGGCTTTTTATCCAAACCTCGTTTACGTAGTCGTTTTGCCAATCGGTAAACAGGCTTACACTGTAACCGGCAGATACTATCGCTTCAAAATGTTGCTTTACCTGTGCCATGGGCAGTTTCAAAAATACGCGCTGGCGCATCATATAAGTGGGCTCGATGGCGAGTGTAACTTTGGTAATAACACCGATGGCGCCCAGTCCAACAACTACCGCGTTAAACTTTTCCGGGTCGGCCGCTTTTGAAAAATGGACTATACTGCCATCGGCAACAACCACTTCAAGCGCTGTTACGGCACTGGCCAAGTTGCCGTTTTTTACACCGCTGCCATGCGTAGCCGTGGTGATAGAGCCCGCAACAGAAATATGCGGCAATGAAGCCAGGTTATGTAAAGCAAAACCTTGTTTATGCAGATAGGGGGCCAGTTCGCCATATTTTATGCCGCCTTCAACAGTAACGGTCATGGCTTTTTTATCAATAGAAATTACTTTATTGAGTTCTTTGGTTGATAGAAGGTCGTCCTTACTATCGGCAATGCGGTTGAAGCAGTGCCGGGTGCCCAGGGCCTTCAGCTTGCTGTTTTTTTTTACTAACTGTTGTACCTCGGCCACTGTAGCCGGATACTGCACATTAGCCGTGCTGTAGGTAAGGTTACCCGCCCAGTTTTGCAAAGGTGCCTGGCCGGCCAGGCTGATAACAGGAGATAAAAAAGGTGTAGCCATAAGTGTGCCGCCTAAACGGATAAAAGTTTTTCTTTTCATAACTAATTGGTTGATACAAGGTAGGATTTTAATTGCCATAAAAAATTAAAATTAATCACAAATATGGTTGACAAAGTCAACCATATTTGTGAACTTAGCTTTTGTAACTGCATTATTTATATGGAAACAAAGTCGTCACCGGTTCAGCAAATTCGGGCCTTTAGTCGTTTTTATACGGATATTATAGGTTTGCTGGATAAACACCTGCTGCAAAGTGATTACTCGCTGGCCGAGGCGCGTATCCTATACGAACTTCATGCGGCCAAAAGCATGCAAGCCTCACAAATCATCCAAGCCATGTACATCGACAAAAGCTATTTAAGCCGGTTATTAAAAAAGC
Organism: Mucilaginibacter sp. P4_C11; assembly: GCF_056402115.1. Lineage (NCBI taxonomy): Bacteria > Pseudomonadati > Bacteroidota > Sphingobacteriia > Sphingobacteriales > Sphingobacteriaceae > Mucilaginibacter > Mucilaginibacter sp. P4_C11. Next base: position 23,355 of record NZ_JBFUIA010000022.1, read on the forward strand.
TGGAAAAGGATAAACTGATTGCCCGTAAGCCTTCGGAACATGATGCAAGGGCGATGATGCTTTCGCTTACGGATAAAGGAATGGCTGAATTTGAAAGACTTAACCAGGCATCAGATAAACAAATTAACCAGCTGATAAAAGATTTGCCTGCAGCCAGGCAGTTGGAGCTGGTAGCACATATGCAACAGATCATGACTATTTTAAAGTAAACAATGAATAACGAAAAAAGCGCAACGTTAAATATCAGCGATATTAACATACGGACCGTATTACAACCCGGCGACCTAGGCTACATAGCGTACCTGCACGGAGATATTTATGCACGGGAATGTGGCTACGGACTTAACTTTGAGCGTTATGTATTACAAGGCCTGGCCGATTTTGCCAGCCAATACAACGCCGGTAAAGATAAGGTATGGATTTGCGAGCACGGGCAGCAAATGATAGGGGTGCTGGTTGGCGTTAACCGGGGCGATAGTATACAACTGCGTTATTTTATTTTCAGGCCCGAATACCGGGGGCTTGGCCTGGGAAAAAAACTGATGGACGGGTTTATAAACTATATGCAGGAATCGCAGATAAACAAATCATACTTATGGACAACCAACGAGCAGCATGCAGCCATCTCGTTGTATACCCGTTATGGCTTCCGGTTAACCGAAGAAAAGGTATCCAACGGGTTTGATAAGGAACTTACCGAAAGGCGGTATGACCTGGAACTTAACAACAAATATTGACTACCCAATGCCGAACCCATGGCATTGGGTAGTCAATATTATAGAAGCCAAAAGCAGAATGCACAAAGCTTAAGGCTTATACATTGTTTGATATCTGAAACTATATAATATCAGTTGGCCGTGAGTGCCACCGGCGCCAGTTGCCTTGGTGAACCATCGGGCCCAACCGCTATAATATTATCAAAAATTACCCTTGAGCCTGGCTTGATGCTGTTAAGGGATGCTGTCATGGAATCATTCAGCGTATTGCCCGATCCAACCTGTACCGATGCGGTTTCGCGCGGGTTGGCTATAATGAGGCTAAACCGGGTTATCTTGAACCTGGCATCAAAATCAAAATTATCCAGCATAGCAAAAATAGCGTTCTGAGCTTTTAGCGCCACGGTAGGTACGCTGCCGCCTGAACGGCCCGAGAATTTTGCAACGGGATCGGGAATGCGTTTGGCCCTGAACTGGGTATGGCTTAATACCTGCACTTTACCCGGCGCAATTTCTGCAGATACCGAGACGGTAACCGTACCCGGAGTAGTCACCCTGGCCACATACTTGCCTTCGGAACCACTAAGCGTGCCGCCGGAGATGCCTATCCTGATGCTTTTTGAGGGGATGCCCGGCACAGAAACCGATACCGGGTTATCCACCCCAATATAAAATACGTTCATCTTATCGGGCGATACCACAGCCGATGGCCTTGAAACAATATAACGCTGCTCGGGCGTGGTATAGGTTTTTATAGTACCATCGGTTTGTTTTACGCTGATGGTGCCTTTCCAGTTAAATACCCCTTCGCGGCTGGTATTTACGTTGTACACACCCCGGCCATCCTTAACTGATATCGGGCTGCCGCCAACCTGTACAGTTGGGGTTGACCGCGAATCATAAGCAGTTAAAAATACCTGCGCGGTGTAAGGCTGTCCCTGTATCAGGTATGATGTTGGCGCCACAGCCACCGCTTCAAATTTATCCAGGTTCACTACGGCCTGGTCCATTTTGCCCAGTATCTTTTTCACTACTTCGGATTCGGCATTTTTGTTATCGGCCTGGATGCGCGATAGTATCGTAAACGTAGCGGTTAAGGGTACGCCTTCGCCAAAGTTCAATTCTTCCCAATTGCGGTGGCTGGGGTTTCGTTTTACCGGGTCATCGGCATTAAGATTGAACGATACCGTTTTACTGTCCTGTGGCCCTAATAAGGTGAGCAGCCTTTCGCGGGTATCATTAATCTTTTGCTTTAGCGCCGTAGCCCGCTTTTTGTTAATCATTACATCAAAGCCGATATCAAGGTTGTCGCGCTGTTTTAAGTCGCCTGTTATAAGGTCGTATCCGTTGCTTTGATTACTAAGTTCTGTTTTGATGTCCCTGATATAAGTATCCAGATCTGTTGTTACTTCCCTTGCCTGTTTTGCTTTTTCGTATACAGGTTTGGCCCGTTCGGGCGATTCTTTAAGCCGGGTTTGCTCAAAAGTGCTGAATAATTGCTGTACCGAATTACCCACATTTGCCGCCGAGGCAGTCAAGCTGTCGTTTATGGTTTTAAACGCGTCCAGTATGGTTTCTGATACATTCAGGGCCAGCATTGCCAATAAAACCAGGTACATGATGTTGATCATTTTTTGCCTGGTGGTTTCTTTTCCTGCAGCCATTTTTTTTAAAGTTTTAATTTGATTTATTAATTTTTTGATACGGTTGCCGGGTGTACACATCTTGTGGGATGTTGTTACCCGTAGTGTATTGGGGTTATGAAAAACATCGGTTTTGAACGCTGGTTAAGACTCACCCGGCGAGGCTGCGCCCGCCACCCTCTCTTCGGCTTCGCCGGAAAGAGGGGCTTGAAAGCGTTTTTGTTTACTTCCAGTAAGGATATTCCCCGTTCAATTCCCTCTTTCCACCGTAGGTGAAGAGAGGGTGGCGGGCGCAGCCTCGCCGGGTGAGTCTTCGCCGCCACACCTATCCACCATCTTCCACCAGCGTTCCAACCCGAAAAGTCGTTCCCCCTTTTACTGCATCCGCTGCTGGTTCATAGCCGAAAGCATGTTCGCGTAGTAAACATTCAGCGATGATATGTTTTGCACCAGTTTGTTCACCTCATCCTTAAACACCCTGGTTTCGCCTGCCGATTCATGCAGACTATTCAGGGTGCCGGTGAGGCCCTGGTAAAACTGGTTAATGCGGCGCAGGTTATTATCGGCCCCGCTCAGTTCGTTCTCGTATAATGAGTTTAAATGCGCCAGGTTATGGGTCAGCTTTAACACCTGCTGCTGGTAGGCATGGGCATCATCGCGGCTATCGGCAATCGTGGCAAAGCCTGCCGATGCTTTTTCGAACATGGTACCCAACAGATCAAACTTGGACGAAGCATTTTTTAGCTTCGCCGCAAATTCGTCTGTCCCTAATGAAGCATCAGCTATAGCGTTTATCCGGCTCATTTTATCCGAAAATTGTTTTAATCCCTCGCCCAGGTTGTTAATCTTTTCGGGGCTTAGGTCGGCATGGGTAAGCAAACCGTCAAGGGCCGCGGTAACGCCATTGGTTTGGTGAACCGGCCTATGGCTATGCCTTGGGAAGTCGCCGGCATAATCAACGGCCAGTTCGGGATACACTTTTTCCCATTCCGGCTCTTCGGCCGGAGGGAAAAAGCCAAGGGTAAAAAACAGCAGGGCTTCTACAGATAAACCAAGCCCTATCATATAGGTGCCAAGCTGGCCACCCCAATGATTAATTTTAAACATAGCACCAAGGATAACTATACTGGCACCCCAGGAAATGGCTACATGCAGCCAGTTGATTTTTTTGCTCTTTAACATGATATTTGATTTTTAATGGTTTTACAGATCAGAATTTTACATAAATGGTTACGGCCGAATTAAGGCCAGGCAGCAGGCCCCGTAACCCGCTGCTTACTTTGCTGGCCTTATCGTCATAGGTTGATGTGGCCGAACTGGTTGGAATAAACCAACCCAGGTCCGTACGCATACCTATGTTTTTGAACAGGTGGATATTACCCAGCCCGGTGCCGATATAGGGTCTTACCTTCGACATGTAGATAGTGTAATTGGGCGTAGTGCCTACTCCTTCCCTATACACGTTATTTGAAAAATAGTAAGCTATCCCGGTAGAGATATACCACTTACGGGCCAGCCAGTCGCTTTGGCCGTACAGGGGCTGCCAATCGGCAATGGCAAATACCGATGTGCGGTTAAACTGGGCATCGCGGCCGTTGTATTGCACCGTCATCCCCGGGAAGGCGTTGAAACCTATCCTGGCGTTAAATGATTTCAAAAAACTGTATGATCCCTGGATGCCTAATCCCTGCGTACCAACCTGCACGCCAAATGATGATGTTGGGAATGCACTGTACTCGGGCAGTACCTGGGCGCTGGCCTTGCCGCAGCAAAACAACAGCCCCGATATTACCATCATCAATAAAAACTCTTTCAATAATTTTGCTTGCGTTGTCATAGCTTGTCCTCCTTTTTGCTATCTGTTTGTGCTAAATTTTTTGCGTTTACGCCCCTGGGGTTTTGCCAGATGTGTTTTTTCAGGTCGGCAATTTTTTGCTCAAGCAGTACAGCTTCGGTGCTGCCCGGCTCCAGTTGCCCGCTTTGTACCCCGCCCGGCGACGCTTGTTTTACCAGGTAGGCCGAAAACTTGTGCTGCATAAACACATCATCCAGCGTAAAATCAAAAATGTCCTTATCGGGGTTGCTCACATCCTCCTGTACCAGCGTATACCGCAACTGCGGAAAATATAGCCAGAAGGCCGGGGTAAATGCCAGGTTATCTGCCAGGTCGGCCGATGTGCTGATGTGCATCATGGGCGCCAGCGCTACAATGCGGGTATCAACCCGGCCTCGCTGCCTGTCAAAAAACACATCTTCCTTAATCCGGAACCGGCGTACTTTATCGGGGTTGAACTCGTTAAGCGCCATTCTTGAGCCGGTTTGGTTGCCATCTTTATCAAAAATTGGAATCAGCACCGAGTCGGCAAAACGCAGTTCCCCTTGTTTGGCGCTGAGTTTCTTTTTCAGATCCTCTTTTTCATAAGGTGTAAGCTTGCCCGCTTTTATCCCTTTCATGATATCTTCCATAAGGGATTTACCGGGGATGGTAAGGATGCTGTTGCCCGAATCGGAAAGGTCGATATCCCGCCAAACCTGTGCATATAGCCTGATGTTGGCAGCATTAGCCTTTGGATAGGGGAAAGGCTTTGCTTTCCCCAAATCGGCCGATTTGATTAAATTATCATATGCGGGCAGGGTATCTGTTAATGTACTATCGGCCGCTATTGCCTGCGCAAAGGCCATACCCCTGCCAAAACCGATCAGCAGAAGGGTTTCAATCACTATTATTATCTTTTTCATAAAATTATCGTTTAGCGTATTTTCTTGTTTTTACCTGCTCGCCGGGGAGTTCAAAGGCGGCCATCACGCAGCGGAAACCTATGTAGGAGTGGGCGTTGCCCTGGTCTTCGAAACTGCGGGTATCACTGTTCAGCATCTCGCCGTTATCTTTCCATGATCCGCCGCGTACTACCTTTCGTTTTAGCAGGGGCGAGTCTTTATCGGTAGCATCATACAGCAATGCCGGGTTTAAATCATTTACCAGTTGCGATGCCGAAGGGCTAAAAGCATCCATGGTCCACTCGGATACGTTGCCGGCCATGTTGTAAATGCCAAAGGCGTTGGGCGTATAGGAGGTAACCGGCAGCGTAAATGTCGATCCGTCGCTGGAGTAAGCGCCCTCGCCCTGTTTAAAGTTGAGCGAAAGTTTTTCTTTACCGGTAGCTTTATCAATAGTGGTTTTCACTGTTCGCTCAACGGTATCTGCTGGATCGAGCTTGGCTTCGGCGGCGTATTGCCACTGTGCTTCGGTAGGCAAACCAAAACTTAGTTTAAAATTTTTAAGATTGGGATTGTTCCTGATAAGCACCTTTAACTGCGTACTGCGCCAGTCGGCATAAGCACGGGCCTGTTTCCAGGTTACCCCGACTACGGGGTTATACTCGTAAATTTTATTGCTGAAGTAGTTGGCATCCATCACCGTCATTTGCGCGTTCGGAAAATCCGTCGACCATACCTGCTCGTTAGGATAAACGCCAACCGTATCCATTACATATTGGTTGTTTTTTTCGCCATCCATGCGCACGTAATAAAACCGGTAGTTCATTAATGCCGGGTCGGGCATGCGCTGGCCATTGAGCATGGTCATCATACCGGCCAGCTTTTCTTTTACGTCTGCCGGTGCGCGTTTCCATAGTGGCGAAATCTTGTGCACTTTATCCCAGTCTATCAGCCTGATCTCCTTGCGGTTTTTACCAACGGTTGCCCCTGTGGATGGCAGATAAAAGGAATCATCGTGCAGGTAATCGGTAATAGCTACCGAATCGGCAACCCAGTTTACAAAGGCCTGGTATTGCTTGTTGGTTACTTCGGTTTTATCAATAAAAAAAGCGCTTACGCTTACATTACGTTTTTCGGATTTATCATCATCCTGCAGTTTGTATTGGAAAGTGCCTGATGGTATATACACCATGCCTGCCGGAGGGATGAGGCGCTTTACAGAAACAGCGCGGGTGGCCGGGGTATTGTATAGTTTTGACTGGCAGGAGCTGAGCACTATTAGCAGCAAGCCTGTAATTTGAATTGACGATCTCATAATTGACTTATCGGGGTTTTAAATGAAAAAAAATAGTCGATGTGAGATCATAGTGTTTTTTTAAGTGGTGAAACAATGACTCAAATATGGGAGGTGTGCACCCAAGGGGGCATAATGTGCCGATGAACAGACTAAATAACTCGATAAAGAAATTGCCGGGTAAAAAGCGGAATTTTTAGTTGGCTGTTTGAACAATATATGTATACCAACCACCGTTTTTAGGCGCTCCAAAGCTTAGTATACAGTATTTTAGCTAATAAATCCGGCTATTTTTCTGAAACTAAGCTTAATTTAAGGCAGGTGTTAACTTCATAAAATGTTTTAAGCACCCGGACAAATGCATCCAAATAGTTAACGGCGATAAGCTTATGGCGTCGGGAAGATATAAGTATCAACCATACTCGTTTTATTACCCGATTCTGGTCAAATGATCGAGATACTGAGGGACTTGTATAGGCCAACACCATGCAAAAATATTTGGATGCGCCTAAAATTGCCCGACCAGTTTGATGTTAACCTTGTTAAAATATAAAACATTGATTATTAGATATTTATAAAATTATTATCTGAAATGTGTTAAGTTATGTTAACCCACTTTGCATGTTTTCACTGCTTTAAGGATGGATAAGGATGCCGCTCAGTTAGTCGTTTGTTATCTTCGTTATCCCGTGGCATACTAACCAAATAAACACCGTTTATGTATAAAATTTTCGTGAGCTGTTTTATAGCCTTTTTATTAGGTTTAAACGCGCCCTATGCACAGGTTAAAAACCTGAAAGCTGGTTTTGTTCATCCGCCTAACTCGGCCAAGCCCGGTGTTTACTGGTACTTTATGGATGGCAATATGTCGGCAAAATCCATAACCGAAGACCTGGAAGCGATGAAAAAGGCAGGCATTGGTAACCTTGTGTTTTTAGAGGTGAATGTGGGTATTCCCCGTGGTCCGGTTGATTTTTTGAGCGAAGAATGGCAAAATATGTTTGCCCATGCGGTAAGCGAATCCAAACGCCTGGGCATTGAAATTACTTTGGGTATTGGCCCTGGATGGACGGGTAGCGGCGGGCCCTGGGTGCCCATCGGGCAGTCGATGCAGCATTTGGTAAGCAGTACCATCAGCGTAAGCGGCGGCAGCAAACAACCAATTGTTTTGCCGGTGCCGCCACCTAAACCACCCTATTTTGGCGAAGGCGCATTTAGCCCCGAATTAAAAAAAACTTGGACTGATTTTTATGAAGATGTTGCCGTGCTGGCCTACCCAACACCGGCAATTGCATTACCTAAAATAAAAGATATAGATGAGAAAGCGTTGTATTACCGTGCGCCATACTCGTCGGCTCCCGGTGTTAAACAGTTTTTGCCGTCGGTAACCGAATATGCCACCCAACCCACTGGTGCTGCTATAGATAAAAGTAAGATTATTGATTTAACGGGCAAACTTAAGCCAGACGGTACGCTGAATTGGGTTGTCCCCGAGGGTAACTGGACAATTATGCGCCTTGGCCGCCGTAATAATGGTGCTATTACCCGCCCCGCGCCGGTTCCTGGTTTAGGTTTTGAGGCTGATAAAATGGATACAGTGGCTTTAAATGCCCACCTGGATAATTATGTAGGCAAGCTGCTGCGCAAAACCGGAATGCCGAAACCTACTGATGCAGGCGGCTTGAAAAGATTGCACATGGATAGCTGGGAAATGGGTTCGCAAAACTGGACGGGCCGTTTCCGCGAGGAATTTATAAAACGAAGAGGCTATGACCCCCTGCCGTATTACCCCGTTTATGCCGGCAACATGGTGCAAAGCCAGGAAATAAGCGAACGTTTTTTGTGGGACCTGCGTCAAACCGCTCAGGAACTGGTGTTGGAAAACCATGCCGGGCAGGTTAAAACCTATGCGCATCGTAATGGCATGCAACTATCTATCGAGCCATATGATATGAACCCAACTGCCGATTTGGAACTGGGTGCGTTGGCCGATGTGCCTATGGCCGAATTTTGGAGCAAGGGGCTGGGTTTTAATTCTTCATTCAGCGTGGTTGAAGCGACTTCTATCGGGCATGTGAATGGTAAATCATTGATCCCTGCCGAATCATTTACATCGCAGGATAACGAGGGATGGAAACAATATCCGGGCGCCATGAAAAACCAGGGCGACTGGGCTTTTGCCGCCGGTATCAATAGGTTTACTTATCATACCTTCCAAAACCAGTTCCTGCCCGATTCGTTGCGCCCCGGTGCAACCATGGGGCCATATGGTGTTCATTGGGACAGGAATCAAACCTGGTGGCCAATGGTAGACGGTTATCACGCTTACATATCACGCTGCTCCTATATTTTACAACAAGGGCGTACGGTGGCCGATGTACTGTATTTAACGCCCGAAGGATCGCCGCATGTTTTCCGCCCGCCGTCATCGGCCATGGACGGTGACGTGGTTTTGCCTGATAGAAAAGGTTATAATTTTGATGGATGCTCGCCGGGGCAGTTGTACACAGCAAGCGTTAAAAACGGGATGCTGGTATTCCCGGGTGGGGCGAGTTATAGGCTACTGGTATTGCCAGCCATTAAAACAATGACACATGTGCTGCTGCAAAAAATAAAATCGCTGGTAAACGATGGCGCGGTGGTAGTTGGCATGCCGCCGGTAAAATCACCAGGATTAACGGACTACCCGGCCTGCGATAACCAGGTGAGCGATATGGCCAAAGATGTTTGGGGAACTTTGCAGGAACCACTGGCACAAACAAGCCACAGCTACGGCAAGGGCAAAATAATTTGGGGAGGCGAGATTGATAAGCAGATCAATGACCTTTACCCCGAATATGAGCTAACCGCCAAACTGCTCCTGTCCATGGGTGTAGAGCAGGATTTTACAGCCGGCGGGCAGTTACGGTATACCCACCGTACAATGGGCGATACGGATATCTATTTTGTATCCAACCGCACAGACCAGGTGGTAAAGACAACCGCATCATTCAGGACGGTAACCAGCACTCCGCAAATGTGGGACGCCATCACCGGCAAAATTACAAGCCTGCCCGAATACAGCGTAAAAGGCCAGCTAACTTCTGTACCTTTAAAATTTGCACCGTACCAAAGCTATTTTGTGGTATTTGTTAAAGGCAATATTACGGCATCTGCGGCCCTTAAAAACTTTGGAGAAAACGCCATTGTTAAAACCTTAAGCGGTGCGTGGCAGGTGTCGTTTGATCCAAAATGGGGCGGGCCTAAAAATATTAAGTTTGACGAATTGACCGACTGGACATTAAGACCGGAGGAAGGCATCAAATACTATTCGGGAACTGCAGTTTATCATAAGGAATTTGATTTACCAGCCCAAGCCCCAAAAGCAAAAAAACTTTATATCGACCTGGGGGGCGTTAACAACATGGCCCGCATAAAGCTAAATGGCAAAGATTTAGGCGTGGTTTGGACTGCTCCCTGGCGTGTAGAGATCAATAAATCGGCACTGAAAAAGCACAACAAACTGGAAATACAGGTAATAAACTTATGGCCAAACAGGCTTATTGGCGACGAAAGAAAACCCGATGACGGCATTCAAAATGATGCCTGGCCGCAATGGCTGGTTAAAGGCCTGCCACGCACAAGCGGAAGGTTTACTTTTTCGAGCTATAAGTTTTACAGTAAAGATTCGCCTTTGTTAAAATCCGGACTACTTGGCCCGGTGACCATCCAAAGTGAATTTTGAAGAAATAAATAAGGCCCCGCATTACACGGAGCCTTTTTAATATAAATCGGATCGGCTAAAAATTATTTTAAAATACTGCCCACATAACCTTCAACTGCCCTTTGTGGAGCGCGGTTAACATAAAACGATCTGTCTTGCGGCGCCCATGTGCCCAGGCCATCTACATAGCGGTTAAACATGCAAAACGATGCGGCTATCAGCACCGTATCGTGAATCTCTTTATCTGTAGCGCCTTCGCTTCTGGCGGCATCTACCTGCTCGATGGTTACATTTTTGCCTCCTTTTTGAACACTGCCGGCAATAGTTAATAAAGCTTTCATTTTAGGCGATATATCGGCCGTTGTAAAATCGGCTTTAATAGCATCTATATCGTCTATACTACAGTTAAGATAGTGGCCGGCTACCGCGCCATGCACGTTCTGGCAAAAAAAGCAGTCGTTCAGGTACGATACGTAGGTGCCTATCAGCTCCCGCTCACCGCGGGTTAGCGAGTTGTCTTCGCGCAGCAAAAATTCAGCAAGGGCATTCAAGGGGGCCTCGGTTTCGGGCCGGTAAAACATCAGGCCTCTTATGCCTGGCAAGTCGTTATTTAATTCAATATGTGCCATGGTATATTTTTTATAGTGAATAATTATTGTTGCGGCTGCGGCGGCAGTGTATAACCCTTTGCCATACGTACGCCCATTTCTGCATAAGCTTCTGGATCTGTTGGCGTAAGGCTGGCCAGGCCATCTACGTAGCGGTTAAACATGCTGAACGACGCGGCTATCAGTACCGTATCGTGCAATTCGCGGTCGGTAGCGCCAAGATTTTTGGCGGCGTCAATATCGGCCTGTTTAACTTCGGTACCCAGGATTTGCACTTTACCGGCTATGTTTAACAGCGTTTTCAGCTTATCGCTTACCGGGGCCTCCTGCATATCTCTCAATACCTCGTCAACAATAAGGGCATCATCTTCATACAGGCACCTTGCCGCGGCGGCATGGCTGCTGTAGCAAAAGGTGCAGTTGTTGCGGTATGATACATATGCGGCTATCAGTTCGCGCTCAGCGGGTGATAGGGTAGATTCGCCCCGCAGTAATATCTGCGCCAGCTCATATAAAGGCTTACCTGTTTCGGGTCTGAACATTACCAGCGAGCGGATGCCCGGAACGCCTTCGGGTACATTGATGTGTGCCATATTTTAATTAGTGAATTAGTGAGTGACTGAATTAGTGATTTATTGAGTTGGTTCTTTTTTTTGCTTTAAGCCTTCGGCTTTCAGCTTTTGCGTTCTCTTTTATGGCCAAATAATACTACCAGCAGGCCTACTATAAATACTAACGAAAAAATGAATATGGCATTGCCATAGCCGCCCAGTGCCGATACCAGGATGCCTACAAACAGCACGGCGGTAGCGGTAAATATTCTGCCGATGTTAAAGCAAAATCCAGTTGCTGTGGCACGGATGCCGGTTGAAAATAGCTGTGGTATGTAGGCTGATAATACACCCTGGCTGGCGCCGAAAAATAAGGCCAGTACGCAGATCTCGGCATAAATAACAGGGCTGAAAGTGCTGTTGGTTTTAAACAACACAAATGATAAGCCGGCGCAAACTGCAAAGCAAATCAGCATCGACCGGCGTAAAGTAAGCAGGTTTACCAGCCACCCTGATAGGAAACCACCTGTTAGGCCGCCCATACCCAAAAACATCATGCTCAGGCCACGCTCTTTAGCGGCATCATGATTGGTAATAAGGCTTTGTACCCAGGTTGGCAGCCAGGAAAATATGGCCCATAGGCCTATTAACATAGTGCCAAAAGTCAGCGAGCCTACTATCAGCTCGCGGCGGTGGGCGGGCGATAGTAATTTATTAAGTGGGTTGTTGCGGTTGGCAATATCGTTGCGATAGCTGAGCCAGCCTGGCGATTCGGATAAAACCCAGGCGCCAATCAGCGCCAGGGCCAACGGGATAACGCCGATAAGAAAACCTGACCGCCATGACGACACCACGTAATTGATAAGCCCAGCCGAAAAGATGCCTACCGGGAACGCGATGGATAGGATGCCGATAACAACGGCTTTGCTTTTTGCCGGCCAAACTTCGCTTATCAGCGTAATGGTTGTTACCAACACACCTCCCACTCCAAAGCCGCTCATAAAGCGGCATAGTACAACGCCCCACCAAGTGGGCATTTGGCCTGTTAAAATGGTGAAAATGCCATAACAGCTAATGGCCATCAGCAAGGCGGTTTTACGGCCCATTTTGTCACTGATAACGCCCCAGGTAAAGCCGCCTAAGGCCCAGCCGAAAATGAATATGGCGTTAATATAGCCACTGATGGAGTTAATTTCGTTTGGAGGCAAATTGCCCTGCAAATCTTTAACCACCACCGGCAGATAAACCGACATCAAAGTAGATACCGTACCCCCAAGGGCGCTGCTCAAAAAACAAATAGCAAATAGTATTACCCGGTAGGGTACGCTGATATCTGTTTGCGGTTTTGAACCCTGCTTATCAATTACAAGTGTGCTCATGTTGTTTATTTTAAAAGGTCATCAAATACTATGGATACATAATAAATAGCGCCAATGGCCGGAGAACCGTACGACTGGTAGATGTGCTGGTTGAAAATATTGCTGCCGCCTAGTTTAACTGTCGATTTGAATTTTGGCAGCTTTTTGCTAATCTGCGCATCAACCATCGAGTAGGCGTCTACACGGCCCGGACGCGTACTGTTAAATGTACCGTACCAGTCAAACGCGCTTTGCCAGTGCCAGGCCAGGTTAAAGCCAAAATTGTTGGCAAAATTGCTGTTGCCAAAAGTGGTATTGGTAGCCCATTTAGGCGTGTTAAAAGCTGCAATATTGTTTGGATTTGCGTTGCGCAGATTAAATGTAGATAGCGTAGCATTGGCGCCCAGGGCATATCCTTTATCAAACAAATAAGTTAAACCCGCGCTTGCACCCTGTGCCGATACTTTATCGGGCGCGTTGGTGTATAGCTGAAAGGCATGCACCTTGCCACCAGGAATATCACTTGCCGATGCTGTGGTAACTTTGCCATCGGCACCTAATATTTGATCTTGTGGCTGAATTACTACTGTGTTAAGGATAAAGTTGGTATAGCTGCTGTAGTAATAATTTACATCAACCAGTAATTTATCCATAATTAAACCTTTGTACCCCAGCTCGAAGGCCTTTTGCTGCTCGGGCTTAATGTAGGCCACATTTGATTTTTGCAATAACCCTTTATTTTGCTCAACTGCCTGGGGAAACGGCGTTCCGCCGGCAACAGCCGCGCCAAATGCCGCACCAAATGCGCTTACTGATGATGCAGTGAACGAGTTTTCATAAACGTTTAACCCTGCACTGTTTTTGGGCGCGCCACCTAAAATGGTGATAGGGCCTACGTTAAGGTGGATAAACTGATCAACCGGGGTAGGGTTCCGGAAACCGGTTTGGTATGATGCCCTGAAATTATGGGTTTTATCAACGGTATAAACTGCCGAGAAGCGAGGCGTAAAGCTGCCTTTAAAGTTTTCGTTTTTATCATAACGGATAGAGGCTGTTAGCTTCAGGTTATCGTCAAATAGTTTTTTGGCGGCCTGCATAAACGCGCCGTATTCGGCAATGGTTACGCGGTTGGTTTTATCATCAAACAAACTGCCGTTGGTAAACATGCGGTAATCGCGGTAACTGCCGCCGGCCAGCAATTCAAACACTTTAATAGCGCTCGAGAAATCGTACTGGCCATCGGCATGGTAAAATTTACTTGCACTAAATACACCCGCGCCGCTTAAGCCGTAATTGTGGATAGATGCATCTTTGGCAGCGTTGAAGGCAGCTGTGCCCGGTAAAAAACGGCCCTGATCTGCAAAAGTCCGTGCTGCTGCATTATCGTGGGCGGTTACGCCACTGGCATTGCCGTTGTATGCTGCTGAATAGCGGGTAAACCAGGTATCGTCGGCTTTATCCGGCGTTACGGTGTTGCCGCTTAAATCCTGTACCCAATCGCGGTTGATGAACTGCGCCAGCGAGCGGGTATTATAGGAGTCGTGCGAGTTTTCGGCTACGGAATATCCGCGGATAAAAAAGTTGCTGCCTTTCAATTCCACCCGGTGGGTTTGCAGAACAAAGTTATTCAAATCAAATCGGCTGCTGCCGGTATAGCTGGCGGTTCCTTTACCAAAGTTGTACTGGTAAATGGCCTCCAGGTTATTGCTGATGCGGTAATGCAAAGCGCCGTTTAACTTAAGGCTGTATACGTTATAATTCATCAGGTCTTTTTCCTGGTAACCGGTTCTTGATACCAGGCCGATGCCGGGAAGGGTGCGCGATACTTCATCGCCATAAATATTCAGCGCGTCGCGCCCTGGGTTATTTGGTCCCCGTTGGGCAACCGGGGTTGATGCACTTACATCGGTATAGTTTTCGGCATACCAATCCCTGCCGGTTAAATACGAAGCGTTAATTTTCAAGGCAAATCTGTCGTTGAAGGCTTTTGCATATCGCGCGGCAAAATCATATAAACCCTGTGGCTTTACAGATGATTCGCCAAAGTGGTTCATTCCCGTTTTTACCTGTACGGTTAAGCCCTGGTATTTGAATGGATCTTTTGTTTTTAACGATAATAAACCATTAAAGGCCACCGGGCCATATAATGCCGATGCTGCACCTGGTATAACTTCTGCACTTTCGATATCAATATCCGATGCGCCGAAAAGGTTACCTACCGAGAAGTTGAGGCCGGGTGTTTGGTTATCAACACCATCAACCAACTGCAAAAAGCGGCCGTTACCGGTACTGTTAAAGCCACGGGTGTTCACCTGTTTGTAGGTTAAGCTGCTTGTAACTGCTTCTACTCCTTTTAAGCTTTGCAGGCCATCATAAAACGTGAAAGAAGGATTTTCCTTGATAGCTTTCAGGCTCATTTTTTCGATACTAACCGGCGATTGTAATATGCTTTGGTTAATACGGGTAGCAGATGATACAACCTCGTTTAGTACGATGGATTTTTGCTGTAATTTGAGGCTTACTTCGCCGGTGGATGTAACATTGCTTTCTATTTGTTCATACCCTACGGCAGATATAATGAGCGTGAAGGGCGGCTTAATTTTATTGAGGTTAAGGGAGTAATTACCTTTTGAGTCGGTAATGGTACCGGTTAATTTTCCTTTAACGGTAATGCTGGCGCCCACAACAGCCTGGCCGGTAGTTGCATCGGTTAGGTTACCAGTTATTTTGCTTTCCTGCGCAAACAGGTTGATTGACGAGAGCAGCAATATGATAAATAAAAGTTTTTTCATCGTGATTTGGTTTTAAATTAGTTAGGGTAACGGCTTATTTTTTTAAGTGATCATAGCCTTGTGGCAGGCGCGAATAACCATGGTTAACCAGGCGGTCGGCCAGGATGTTATAGTATCCGGCATCGGCAGGCAGCGCGGTAGCCAGTCCATCAACATAGCGGTTGTACAGGCAAAAAAGGGCAGCTATTAGTACAGTATCGTGAATTTCGATATCCGTCGCGCCCGCGGCCTTAGCCCGGTCAATTTCGGCGGAGGTTACATTTTTACCGCTTTGGCCGGTTAGTTTGGCAATGGTGAGCAGTGCCTTCATTTTTTCGCTCACTGGCGCTGTCTCGATATTTTCTTTGATCTTTTGGGCGGTATCATTTTCGCCTAAATACAAGTCGGCAGCAGCCGTGTGGGCGGTAGTACAAAATTTGCATTGGTTGCCGTGGGATACAATGGTAGCTATCAGCTCGCGGTCGCCCTCGGATAGGGTCGACGGGCCACGAAGCAAAATCTGGGTAAGTTCGCGAATAGGTGCAGCGCTTTCTTTGCTGTACTCCAATAAACCGGTAATGCCCGGTAAATGGGATTCAAGAGGAATATAAGGCATGAGTTTAATTTGAGGATTTGAAAATTAACTACGTTGAGGGCTTCCGCCGTTTGAAAATTGCCCGGAGAATGAGGTGCCACTATTGATATTTTTGCAACATCGCTGTCGCGTTTGTGCTCTGGCTAAATGCAAAAGCAGCAAACTGCGTTAAAGCGCGCAGGCAAATTCCAATAAAAGCAACTCAATGGTACTAACAGTACCGTCCGGAAAAATGAATTAAAAAGAGGGGATTAGCAGGTGGCTTTTGGCGGTTGCTCAGGAATGTCCTGGTGGTAATAAACCAAGGGCTGTACGGGTTGTACAACGTTTTTCTGCAAGTTTTTTATGGGACAATTAAACTCAATTTGCGCAAAAGAGAAACTTATGTTTTCCTGCACAATGGTTTTGCCATAGGGCACATGATCTTTTTGTGGTACCGGGATATCTTTAACGCCTTTGGCATTAACTACATTTTTATCAATATGTTGGGTGGTCTTGTAATTGGGGATGCACATCAGGTGTAAGCCGGTGCGTGTCATCTTCATTTTTACGTAATTGTAGTTGGTGCTCCCAAACTGGATTTGCCCTGCAATGTTCTCGAAGTTTTTCCAGTCGCGAATATTGGGCAGGTCAACGGGGATAATTATCTCTGTCAGATCTTTGATATTGTAAAGCCCTTTGCGGGTTTGCTCGGTATAAAACTTATCTGTTTTGTAAACCAAATATTGATGAAATGCCAGCTGCCCGCCAATATTTAGCAGGTGAATGTTGAGTAACATTAAGGCAATAAATTTTTTCAATCTGGTTTAAAGGCAAAAGAGTTGTTTAAAGTTGTGACTTTAAAACAAACTTTCAAAATTTTATTTAACAATAGCGCGAATATTTGCTTTGTTTCTGCCGCATTTGCCCCGGAGTTAATTTTTAACGTACTTTTATACTGCCAACTTTATAAACAGCCACCTATGTTTAAATATTTTATTTGCTGCCTTGCCTTCCCGATGTTTATTGTTAAAGTGTTTGCCCAGCAAACACCAACTCCGCAATGGCGGCCTGCATACCACTTTACGCCGCCCACCGGCTGGACTAACGACCCTAATGGCCTCATCTTCCTGGACGGAAAATATAACCTGTATTATCAGCACAATCCTTTCGAAAATAAATGGGGGCACATGAGCTGGGGCCACGCCACCAGTACCGACCTGCTGCACTGGACAAATCTGCCGGTTGCTATTCCCGAAATAGTGACCAATGATACTTTAACCTATATTTACTCCGGATCGGCAGTGTTGGATAAAAATAATACCAGCGGTTTTGGTAAAAATGGCAAAGCTCCTATAGTTGCCATTTTTACAGCCGATCAGCCTAAACAGAAAAAAGAATCGCAATATATAGCTTATAGCAACGATGGAGGCATAAGCTACACCCAATACACCGGCAACCCGGTCATCGATTTGAATAAAAAAGATTTTCGCGACCCCAATGTTTTCTGGCACGAACCAACCAAACAGTGGATTATGACGGTAGCCATGGTTGACGAGCATATGGTAAGGATTTACGGCTCTAAAAACCTGAAAGAGTGGACAAAACTCAGTGATTTTGGCCCGGCTGGTTATACCAAAAGCGGATGGGAATGCCCATCACTGCTGCCTTTAACTGTTGATGGCGATGCAGCCAACACAAAATGGGTACTGTTTGTATCGTGCTGGGGCGAGCATAGCCCAATGATGCAGTATTACGTTGGCGATTTTGATGGCACAACCTTTAAAAACAGCAATGATGCCAGTAGCCTGTCCAAAGTTGATTATGGCGACTCGTTTTATGCCGCTATTGCCTGGCGCGATGCACCTGGCAACAGGAAAGTGCTTTTAGGCTGGCTTGTAAACGGGCGCAAAGAAACCTATCCATGGAAAGGGCAAATGTCTATCCCCCATGATCTATCCTTAAAAACCACTAATGAGGGCATCAGGCTTGTTCAGGCACCATCAGCTGTTGTTAATGAGGCAATTTCAAAGGAAGTGAAGGCGCTTTCATTTGGTAGCCACGTACTTGACGGAACGATGTCGTTAAAAGGCAGCAGGGTATTTGGTAAATCAATGTGGATTGACGTTGATTTTCAGCTGAATGATGCCAAAAAAGTAGGCTTTATTTTAGCCCAGGAACGCAGCACAACAAAAAAAGTTGTAGTAGGATATGATGCTGTAAAACAGGAGCTTTTTATTGATTGTACAACCTCTGAAACGGCGAATAAGGATGCCGTAAACCTTATCCAGACCGCGCCTTTAAAGCCGGTAAATGGGGCTGTAAGGCTCCAGATTTTGCTGGACAGATCCTCACTGGAGGTTTTTGGCAACGGCGGCGAAAAGGTAATATCTACCATGATATACCCCGGCGAAAACGCCACCGATAATACCATATTTTCGGAAGGGAAATCGCAGGTGAAAAGTTTAAAGATATGGGATCTGAGCAGTAGGGTAATCCAGCCAAAACCAACACCCGAAAGAAATTAGCCTGGCGAATTGCCCCGGCCGGTTGTTTTTTGATAATTATTTTGGCGCTAAATTATACTTTTCTGATAATGAAGTGGTTGAATGTTTTTTATCTGTCCTTTCCTGTGCCGTTGATGCACCTTTGAATGCACTTTGATCACCTTCCCAACACCCTGCGGATATCCGTTAGCGTACTGTTTTTATTTAAAAGTCGGGAGTATATTTTAATTATTTAATTTTCAATATATTTTGAAAATTTGATATTTTATGTAGATTTGTACTATCGAAACCGATAAAAATAGATAGCCTGTAAAATGAAAACCATAGGTTTTAGTATTCAGCAGTTGATTTGGTTTGCAGGGCTGGCCCAGGTAGGGCTGGCGGTTGGCAGCCTGGCCATTCCCCGGGTTTTAAACTGGCGGTCCGAGCTGTTCAAAGTGCAGCCCCTGATTAAACAAATGTTTTGGACTTACGCCGCGTACATCCTCGTGATCAACCTTTGCTTCGGGCTGCTTTCGGCCCTGGCATTTAATGACCTTGTTAACGGATCGCAGCTGGCAACATTGCTTACCGGTTTTATCGCAGCTTACTGGATCTCCAGGGTATTGATCCAGTTCCTTTATTTCGACAGGACAAATTTCCCGGCAGGCAAATTGCATAAGCTGGCCGAGGCGGTATTGATTATTCTTTTTGTTTTCCTGAGTATTGTTTATAGCCGGGCCTGTTACTTTAATTATATGCAGTCATGATCACCACGGCGGTACTATTTTCAGTGTTTTATTTCGGCATCACAAACGCTGTTGTTGTACTGTTGGGTTATGCATTTATAAAATATAAAATGGTGTGGCAAAGCTGGGTTTTGCTGATTATAAGTATCCTAATTGTTCACTTTATATTTTTACAGGCCAACCCCACATTGCGGATGCTGGCCATTATTGCCACAACCTTTACCGCCATGAAGGTTATTGCCGTTGCCCAAAGTTATAAAACCAAAAAACTTACCCTTCAATTTAATCAATGGCTGGTTTTTGCAGGCGGCTGGGCCGGCATGCGTGCCGAACCTTTTGAAAACCTTGGGCAGGCACCCTTACCCAATGCCTGGACAATGATTTGGTTTGGCCTGAGCCGGGTAATAGTCGGTGGGGCGCTTATTTTACTGGGACGCCAAATTGTATTGCTGCCTTTGGGGCCGCAGCCGGTTTACCTGTTAACCACTGCTTTTCTGTTGGTTGGGCTAAGCCTTATTCTTCACTTCGGGCTGTTGAGTATTAGCGCAGGTACATGGCGACTAAAAGGCGTAAATACCTATTACCTGTTTAAGCAACCTGCACGGGCCATGAGCCTTACTGAATTTTGGGGCAAACGCTGGAACATGGCCTTTAGCGAAATGACCTCCATAACCATCTTTCGTCCCTTGCGTAATAAAATAGGGCCGGGTGCCGCGTTAATGGTCGCCTTTGCCTTCTCGGGGCTGTTGCATGAGCTGGCGCTTAGCGTACCCGTAAATAGCGGGTATGGTTTGCCCATGATATATTTTATTATCCAGGGAATTATGGTACTGCTGGAAAAGGTATTGACAAATGGCGGGGCTGCATTTTTAAAACACCCGTTCACCGCCCGTTTATGGACTTTGTTTTGGGTGATAGCGCCCATGCCTTTGCTGTTTCACCCACAGTTTATCAGGCAAATTGTATGGCCGATGGTGGGCTTACACTTGTAAAGCCGTAAAACACAAACACCCCGCTATGCCAGGCATAACAGGGTGTTGCTTAAGTTTATGACAGGTTACAGGATAAAAGCTTTTAAATAAATATTTGATTGGTTGCCCCAGTTTTTCATTACATCGGTTAGGGTGGCGGTTAGTCCCTTACGGTCTACAGCCTTTCCTTTTTTAGGGGCGGCAAGCGCTTTATCATCAACCGGTACCTCATTTACTTTGGTAGCAAACCAGGTTACGTTTTCGTGCGGAATGGCAAGGCCCAGTATCATGCCCGGCAGGCCGGCAAATGACTCGGGGCCGCCAGGTACCGTAATATCGTCGGTATAAAAAGCTACCACATAAACCGAATCAAGCACCAGCGCGTTTGCGCGGCGACAGGTAAAACCGGCAATTTCGCGGGTTTCAGTGGTAATCTTCCAGTTTATTTTGCGCACACTGTCTTTCACCAGGAATACCGATTCAAAAACCTTTTTCTGATCAATGCTGGTGTAGGTATTCAAATCGGTTTGTACGGTATTGTTTTGCCCAACCATCGGGTTATCTAAAAAAAAAGTATTGCCCTGGGCTTCGGGCTCAATGGGGGTAAACAGGGTTTTGTTGTTGCCAAACGCTAAAGTACTTTTCAGTTTCCTGAATTGAGGCTGCGTTTTTTTATAAGAGTCAAAAGCAGGTTGTAGCCAGGCCTCGTTGTCCTTATCAATTATCTTCTGAAAAACAGCGTACATGTTTACGCTCTTTTCGTACTCTATAATGCCATTGGTGGTAAAGTGCTTGTTTTGGGCAAACAGGCAGCTGCCGCCAAGTACTAATAAAGCTGTTGTAAATAAAATAAACTTTTTCATATAAATTATTTTTTAGCTGCTGGCGCGGCTCCGCCGCCAACATGGTTAAAATCCCAAATAAGTGATAGCATAAAGAACCTGCGGATAGTAGTATACCGCTCCTGCGAAATCTGGTTGGCATTACCTGTACGGCTGTACCCGGTATTCTGGTTCAGTAAATCGTTGCCGGCCAGGTATATTTTTATACTTTCATCCTTAAGAAAAGTTTTACCAATGGTTGCGTTCAGGATCGTTTTCCTGAAATCCTGGGGAAACGATTGTGTTGCCGCGTTGTATTGGTATGTAGCATCGGAGTTGATACTAAAGTGCAGTGGGAGGTAAATATTAAAGCCTCCGTTTGCCTGTAAGCCCCGGCCGTTGTTATTAATATTAGTTTGTAACGAAGAAGAGTTAACAGTATAGGTAGGCCCTACCGACCCCCACATATCATACTTCTTTTGTTTGTATTTGGATAACCTGAAATCAAGGCTATAAGTGTATGATTGTGTTTTATTTAAGGCGTTGGAGCCCTCGTTGTACTTAACAAAATTGTAATAAGTATTACCGCTTCCGTTAATACCTAAGCCAGCGTTTATATCTACTTTGGGGATTTTTCTATCAAAGTAGGCACTTGCATACATATTTACTGTTTGGTTGCCGTTAAGATTGGTGTACACATAGGTGTTTCTGCCATTCACCGTGGTAACGTTGCTTACAATAGGATTGTAGGTATTGGAGTATGAACCATATAACCAAACAGATTGCCCGCTGAGCACTTTATAAGAGTTATAGCTAAAATTTAAACGATTGGTGTATGATGGCCTTAAATTGGGGTTACCAATTGTTCTGTTTACCGGGTCGTTATTTACCAGTACGGGTTGAATTTGGTCAATAGTAGGTTGTGTTGTATTACCATTGTAACTCAATCGTACAGATTCCTGCTGTGAAAAGCGGTATTGGAATGTAGCCTGCGGAAACCAGTTCACAAAATTACGCGTCCTGTCAGGTACATTTCTGATCTCGTCTATTTGTTTAAAGTTTACCACCGACACCCTCGACCCAAAATTGAATGTGGCTTTTTTGCCCTTATAATTAAGATTAAGTCCAAACTGGTTTGCCACCTGGTTTAATTTATAAAAATTGCTCACCGTTGTGTCAAGTGTGGTATAGTTCCCGGAACCTCCCGGATCGTTATAGGAGCGCCTGTCAGAACTGCTGTTGCTTAGGTTGATGCCGTAGTTTACCACCGCCGAAAGCTTTTTGGTAAGCGGCTCTGTATAGGTAAGGTTGGTATTTAACACGTTGCTTTTTATGTTTGATACCTTGCGCTGATCGATAATTGTGTCCTGGGTTAATGTAGCAGTTGTATCATATGATTTTGTACGGGCGTACAAATAACCCTTTGACTCACTTTGGTTAAGCGATTCTGATACATTTAACGAAAACGTACGACCAACCTTTTTGAATTTTTTAGTATAAAAAGCGCTTGCGTTAAATATTTTCGATTTTACATCATTATCAACATTACGCTTACTGGTGTTTTGTAACCCGCCGTTTGCATAATTGCTTACATAATCATATTTGGTATTGGTGATAGCGTCTTTAGACGTACCATCTACCATAAGCTTCAGGTTTTGACTGGTATCTATCTTAACCTGGTAGGTTAAATCCAGTTTTTGGCGGAACATGTGGTTATGAAAAGTTTGATCCGAGCTGTTGGTGTTAAAGGTACCGTCGAAGTTATTTTGTGCTATAGTGTTTTTAGTACCATCCACGTTTAACGATCCTATTTTGTAATTGCCATTGATAGATTCTTTATCGCCGTTCCATTTGGTATCATAATGCGCTCCTGCCGATCGTGCCAGCGGGATACCTTCTCCATCAAACCGTCCGCTAAACGAGTCGAGGTCATCGCCTCCTCCGCCGTTAAAATATATCTCGCCACCATCGCCAAATTCAAGACCGCCGCTGCCACCGTACTTGCTGTTATCGTCCCAGCCTAAACCTACCTTACCTGTATTGCCCAACGTGCCATACACCGAAAACTTTTGTTTGCCCTTAAACCGGTTAAACAATATCTGCTCCTGGTAATATTTATCTGTACCACCTTCGGCATCTATTTTACCAAAGTAACCGTTCTTTTTATCCTCTTTAAGTTTAATGTTAATGGTTTTATTCTTCACACCATCATCAATACCGGTAAATGCAGCCTGGTCGCTTTTTTTATCGTAAAGCTGCACCTTATCTACCATATCGGCACGCAGGTTTTTGGTAACCAGGGTGGGATCATCGCCAAAAAATTCCTCGCCATCAACCAAAACCTTGCTTACGGTTTGGCCCTGGGCGGTGATTTTGCCATCCTTATCCACCTGGATGCCCGGAAGCTCTTTTAGCAGGTCCTCTACTTTGGCGTTGGGTTGTACGGTAAATGCTTTCGCGTTAAATTCGGTGGTATCGCCTTTAATTTTTACAGCCGCTACCTGGGCTTTTATAATAACCTCTTTAAGCAGCTGCGTTTTAAGTATCATGCCTATGCGGCCAAAATCGTGCGTGGTATGTGCCGAGTCGAGTGTAAAACGCTCTACAAAATCGGCGTAGCCAGAGTAGCTTACCAGCAAAATGAATTTACCTTTTTTTAAATTGTTAATGGCGAACTGGCCATCATTTACCCGGGTAAACTTTTGCAGGATAGAATCTTTGGCATTTAAAACAGCAACAGTGGCGTTGGTTAATTTAGAATTTGAAGCCGTATCGGCAACTCCGCCTTTGATAGAGTAAGTATTTTGTGCAAAAACGGAAACGGTACCCAGCAGGAGTATTATTAGTGCAGTAATTGTGATTTTCATAAGGTTATTTATGGAAACCAAGGTATAACTAAGTTTTTAGTAATCAAAACGATTTAACAATTGAACCTGTATATTTAACATTTAAAGCCCAAAATTTAACATTTATGACTTTTTTAAAGCCTACAAGCAATTGATTTTCATCTTAATAAACAGATACGCCTTTGCTGTGTAATAATATTATTACATTTTATTTAAAATACGGGTAATAAACAGGAGGTAGTAGACCGTCAGGTTACAACGAAGGTCGCACTGCAAACCAATAATGTAAAATGCTATATGATAAGCTGAATTTTGCCTTTTTACCACTAACTTAATATTGAATGAGTTTAGGGGAATCTACTGCTCCTTGTTTTTTTGGTAGGCTACCCAAACGTAAAAAGGCACGCTCATCATCAGTAAGACAAAACCGTAATATACGGCATCTTTGCCGGTGCCTACAATATTCCACAGCGCATAACCAAATGCTACTATAGCCAAAACCACGGCGCCAAGCCAGCCATCTGCCTGTTTGTTTTTTACCTTGATGATAAGATAGGATGCAGCCGATAACAAGTAAGGAATAAGCATCGACAGCAGCGAAAGCATCAGTAAAAACCGGAATTGTTCAACAAATCCTTTGGAGTAATTCATACTCATAAAAACAGAAACAAGCGTACTGCTAAGCAGGATGCCCATGTAAGGCACGCCTTTTTTATTTTGCTTGCTAAATATGGCGGGGAACAATTTATCCCTGGCCACAGCAAAGGGCATTTGCCCCTGCATCAGTGTCCACCCGTTAAGCGCGCCAAAAGCGGCAATGGCAACGCCGGCGCTTACCCAGTAACGAATGTTGTTGCCGTAAATTATGGCGGCGGCATCTGCGTAAGGCGTTTGCGACTTTGCCAACTCGGCAGCGGGAATAAGCCCCATTACGCTTACACTACCTAAAATATAAACCAATGTAGCAATTAACAGGCCCAGCAATGTTGCACGCGGCACCGTTTTTTGTGGGTTTTCCACACTCCCGGCAGGTATAGTGGCGCATTCAATTCCGATAAAAGAAAATAGGGTCATGGCTGCGGTAGTGCTTATTGCACTATAGGTACTTGTACCACTGCTGTTAAACGGGCTAAAGTTTTTGGCCTTTAAAAAAAACAGGCCCCCAAATGCCACAAGCACTAGTGGTAAAATTTTAAGTATGGTTGTAACCAGCTGCCATTTGCCGCTGGTTACAACACCCCGTGTGTTAATATAAGTAAGCAACCATATAGCGCAAAGGCCGGTGGCTACCGCCGGCAGGCCGCTTGCCAGCGGTGGGAAAAACGTACTTAAGGCACTCACCAGCGATTTGGTAATGGCTGCGCAGGCGCATGAGGTAGATAAGAAATAACCCCAGGCCACCAGGAAGCCTGCAAAGTCGCCCAGTCCGTAACGTGTAAAGGCGTAGGGGCCACCCGTAGCATGTGGCAGTAGCTTACTCATGTTACTGAAAACTTTTGCCAGGAAAAACGAGCCCACTGCCGAAAATACCCAACCCAGCAAACCAATACTCCCGAAACTGGCCATAGCGGCGGGCAGTAAAAAAACACCTGCGCCTATCATATTGCCCGCCACCAGGGAGGTGCTTGTCCATAAGCCTAATTTTTTTTCTGAGTTGGGCATTGCTGTAAATAAATTGAGGATGATAAGATAGGATTTTTATTAAATACTGCCGTAGTAATTTAACAGGAGGAGGGGGGGGATTTTAGACGGTTATCGATTTTATAAGCGGCCCAAAGTGTGTTTTTAACTACTGTTTTGGCCGCCTATAGCAGCAAACTAAACTGCAACGTAAATTTTGTTTAAACATTTCCCCTTCAAATTCCTTTTACTACCGGCAAATACCTGCTGCCGAATCATAGTCGGCGTATGATTTCCGGATGAAGAAAAACAATTTTTTAGGAGTAAGAAAAACAGTTACGATGCTTTTGGCGACGGCAATTGCGGCAATAACGGTCGCTTTTGTTTTAGTTAAACATCCAGATAAAGCGCTAACTGCCGATAAAAACAACGGCGGGTTATACCTGCCAGGTAATTTCAAAGCCGTAATTGCCATTGATAGCCTGGCTGGCAGGGCACGCCACCTGGCCGTAAATAGCAATGGCKATATTTATGTAAAACTCCGCTTTCCCGATTCTATCGGCGGCAACATTGCAGCACGGGATACGGATCGCGACGGCAAGGTAGATACGATTAAAAAATTTGGCAACTATGATGATAAAGGGCCTTATGGTACCAGTATGCGGGTGCATAAAGGCTACCTGTATTTCAGTTCGGAGGTAAACGTTTACCGTACCAAATTAAATCCGAATACGTTGGTGCCCGATGGTCCGCTGGAATTGATATTACATGATGCCCACGGCGAGCATGAGCATGACGCCAAGCCCCTGGCTTTTGATGATGCCGGGCATATGTACGTTGCCTTCGGTGCGCCATCCAATGCCTGCCAGGAGCAAAACCGGGTTCCCGGTTCGCCGGGGATAAAAGGCTGCCCCTTGTTGCAGGAGTACGGCGGTATATGGCAGTTTGATGAAGCCAAGCCCAACCAGCAACAACAGGACGGTGTTCGTTATGCCACTGGTTTGCGCAGCGTGGTAGCTATGGATTGGAACACCGCAGATAATTGCCTGTATGTTGTAGCCCATGGCCGCGACGATCTGCGCCTGCTGTTCCCTAAAAAATTCAGCGCCTGGCAAAGTGCCGTTATGCCCGCCGAGGAGTTTTTGAAGATAAAACAAGGTACAGATGTAGGCTGGCCATATTATTATTACGACCCTATAAAACATAAAAAACTGTTAAACCCGGAATATGGCGGCGACGGCATAAAGGCGGGCGATGGCGCAAAATATGCCCAGCCCTTGATTGCCTTCCAAGCGCATTGGGCACCCAATGATTTATTGTTTTACACCGGCAATCAGTTTCCGGCCAGGTATAAGAATGGCGCTTTTGTGGCTTTTCATGGTTCAACCAACCGCTCGCCGTATCCGCAGGCTGGTTTTTTTGTGGCTTTTGTGCCGTTTAAAAATGGCGTGCCTACCGGTAAGTGGGAGATATTTGCCGATGGTTTCGCGGGCCGCAACACCGTGGTAAGTGTAAGCGATGCGCTTTGCCGGCCCATGGGCTTATCTACAGGGCCCGATGGATCATTATATGTGAGCGATACCGAATTAGGGAGGGTGTGGCGCATTTTTTACCAGGGCGACAAAACTAAATTTACCAGCGCCATGCTGACCAAAATGGAACTGCGTAAAAAGCTACCCAATTTTAAAATACCCGATCAGGCCCGCAATAATTTTGCTACCGGGATGCTTAAAGGCGGTGCAAAAATTTACACCACGCACTGTGCCAGCTGTCATCAAAAAAATGGCAAAGGCGATGGCAACCTTTTCCCGCCCCTGGGCGGATCGGAGTGGGTAACCGGCGGCAAATACATGGAAAAGGAGCCTGCCATAAGGGTGTTATTAAGCGGCCTTGAAGGGCCCGTTACCGTGAAGGGCAAGCCATACAACAGTGTAATGCCAAAGCACAATTTTTTGAGCGATGCAGAAATAGCCGGTGTACTTACCTATATCAGGAGCAATTTTGGTAACAATAGCAGCTTGGTCACGGCATCTGAAGTAAAAAAAATAAGGGCTACTTTGCCGGGTAAATAACCTGGCCTTACCGCTGTTTTCGCGCTGTGGTTGCTAAGGCTACTTCTGCTTTTTCATGCTGGCTGTCCGTATCGGGCCGTAAAAAAGTTAACAAATGAGGAAGGCATTTTAAATGTTATCTTGCGTTGTCCCTAAGCTCATTTAAATAAAGCTGCCGGGAAGCTAATTGCCTATATGCTACCAATGAAAAAACTTATCACCCTCGCCTTATTAGTTATCCCTTACTTTGCTTCGGCACAAACCACGCATAAATACCTTATTAAAACCGGGAAGCTATTTGACAGCGAAACCGGTCAGTTTAAAACAGGACTGGATGTATTGGTTGACGGCAATAAAATAGAAGCGGTAAAAGCCGACAGAGATTTATCCGATGAAGAAAAGAAAGACCGCGAACTGATAGATCTTTCTGAATACACAATTCTTCCCGGCCTTATCGATTCACACACGCATTTGTTATTCAGGGAAGAGTTGCAGGCCGGCATGGATTTTTCAACCCTGTCTTTAGAGAAAGTATTAACCCAGCAGGGCGATGCATACCGGGCCATATATGGTGCCGTAAGGGCAAAGGCTTATTTAGAAGCAGGTATAACATCTGTACAGGATTTGGGTAACTCGGGCAAGTTTGCAGATATCGCTTTGCGCAAAGCTATTGAAGATGGCTTGGTTGTTGGCCCGCGGATGAGTTGCGCGGGGCAGGGATTATCCAGCGAGGGCGGACAGTTACCAGGCTTAATTTACCAGCACCGGAATATAGCTAATGACGAATACCGGATAATAACCAGCGCCGACGATGCCATACAGGCCGTTCGCGAAAACGTTACCCAGGGAGCCAACGTAATTAAAATTTACTCCAACAATACCCCAAACCGTACTGCCCTTTCTGTTGATGAAATGCGTGCGATTGTAAAGGAGGCGCATCGTTATAATTTGCGGGTTACCGCCCACGCAACGGATAACCAGGCAGTATACAACGCGGTAATTGCCGGAGTTGATGGCATTGAACACGGATACAAGGTAAATGATAGCACCCTGATGCTGATGGCCAAAAAGAAAGTGATCCTGGTACCTACGGATGGCGACAGCACCATATATGCCAACTACGCTGCGATAGCCTATCCCGGCGATAAAAATGTAGCACCGCAATTAAAAAAGATGACGGATGCCCAGGCCAACCGACTGCAGCGCGCGTTAAAGTTTGGGGTAACAGTGGCCGCTGGGTCTGATGATTATATTGATGTGCATATGCCCTATTCGGCATTTTCCAAGCATACGCTTATCGGTTATCATGAAGAGGGGGTAAGCATCCCGCAACTACTGCAGTTTGCTACTATCAATGCCGCCAAACAACTTAATATGCCTAACAAGATAGGTAATCTGAAGCCCGGTTTCCTGGCCGATATTATAGCGGTAGATAGTAACGTAGATACAGATATCCACGCCATCATGAACGTACATTTTGTGATGAAGGACGGCGTGGTGTATGTGAATAAATAAACCGGGTTGGTATTTATTTTTATTAAATATTATCACAAATTAGTTGCTTGTTCGTTATAGGTATCGCCATGCAGTATGGTAAAAATTATAGTTGATAAACTTGAATTTTATCAAAAACTATACTGTAATTTTCGGCATTACCAATACCTATGATATCCCAGAGCCAACTAACGGGTGCCTTTCGCCCAGACCTTATTAAAGATGAGACTATTGCCGATATTTTCAGAAGTTCGGCTGCAATATATCCGGATAAAACCGCGCTTATTTTTGGCAGCAGGCAGCTAACTTACCGCCAGCTTGACCAATGGAGCAACCATATCGCATATTTTATCGCTTCCCAGGGAATTGGCAACGGCCACTCCGTTGGTGTATGGCAATCCCGCGGGCTGGAGTTGCACGCGCTGATATTAGGCATAGTAAAATCGGGCTCGGCTTATGTACCGCTGGATAGGGATATGCCCGAAGAGCGGCTACAGATAGTTTTGCAGGAAGTTGGCGCCTCGGCCTGTTTTAGTGATGGATTGCCGCAATTGTCCTGTCCTGTATTTAAAGTTCCTCTTTTTCAGGAGGAGTATGACGATTTTACAATCCCTGCAGGTCCCACGGCTGATGACCGGGCTTACGTTTTATATACATCGGGCAGTACCGGTAAGCCAAAGGGCATCCCGATACTGCACCGCAATATTTGCCACCTCATCCGGTCGGAACAAAGCGTTATCAATATAACTCCCGAAGATAAGGTGTACCAGGGCTTCTCTGTATCCTTTGATATGTGGTGCGAAGAAACCTGGATCAGCCTTTTTGCCGGGGCTACTATCTGGGTGGCCGACGCTACAACTGCCAAATCAATCGACGAGCTAAGCGAAACCTTAAGGCAGCAACAGATTACCATTTTACATGCTGTGCCAAGCTTACTGGCTGTTATTGATGATGATATACCGCTGCTACGATTGGTTAACGCAGGCGGCGAAGCTTGTACAACCGCGGTATTGAACCGCTGGAGCAAGCCAGGCAAAAATGTTTTTTACAACAGTTACGGGCCAACCGAAACCACGGTAACATCAACCATGGTAGCTTTAAAGCCCGGCGATGCTATAACTATAGGCGGCCCGCTGCCCAATTATAACCTGGCCGTTGTTGATGACCAATTTAATATTTTACCTGTAGGCCAGCAGGGCGAGCTAATTATATCGGGCCCCGGCGTTTGCGAGGGATATGTCAACCGCCCCGAATTAACTAAAGAAAAATTCATGGATAAGCCAGCCACGCTTGTAAGCTTACCCGGCGACAGAATTTACCTGAGCGGCGATGCCGTAGTGATGCAGGTCGATGGCAGTATTGATTTTCATGGGCGGCTTGACGACCAGGTGAAGCTGCGCGGATACCGTATAGAACTGGGCGAAATTGAAGTTCGCCTTAACCAGCTGGAAGAAGTAGCCACAGCCGCCGTCGCCCTAAAAAAGGATGCCTTAGGGCAGGATCAGATGGTAGGCTATATCACCCTGAAAAATGGCCATACCCTGGAAGAGCACCATGCCCGGTTAAAACTGGCCGAAACGTTACCGCCTTATATGGTGCCGCTGGTAATTGTTGCGCTTGATAAGCTGCCCCGCCTATCCAGCGGTAAAATAGACCGCAAAGGCTTGCCCGTGCCGGATGCCTTGTTACAAGTAAAGGTGCAGGAAGAAATAAGAATAAACTCCACCGATCCCATTGCCCTGAAGGTAATGGCAGGTCTGAACCATATTTTCCCCGGCAGGGATATCACCCCCGAATCGGATTTTTTCACCGACCTGGGCGGGCACTCCCTGCTGGCAGCAAGCTTTTCATCCTGGCTGCGCAAGGAGGCTGGTGTACAGCATGCCTCGCTCAAAGATATTTATACAAACAGGCCGGTTAAAAACCTCATCAACGCCTGGGAACACGCCGAAAAGGAGAAAGAACAAAAGGTTCACGTTAAAAAAGAACTTTTTCAAAACATCCCGCCGCTAAGGTACTTTTTGTGTGGTGTATCGCAGGGCCTGGCGCTGCTGGTTATTTATAGCTTGTTTGCCATACAAATTTTTATCCCTTACCTGGGCTACTATTACGTGGTAGCCGATACCGAAACAGGGCGCGATGATCGTACCATCGCTATTATTACCGCGCTGTTTTTGTACTGTTTGGTGCCACCTTTTTTGTCTTTTATGGCGATAGCTGCCAAATGGCTTTTACTGGGTAAGGTAAAGGAAGGCGACCACCCTTTGTGGGGATTTTATTATTTCAAATACTGGCTGGTTGATAACCTGATCAGGCTGTCGCCCGCGCAATTCATGAACGGAACACCAATTTATCCGCTTTACCTGCGGATGCTGGGTACCCGTATTGCCAAAGATGTGCAGCTGAGCTCAATCACAGTGGGCGCTTATGACCTGCTGGAAATTGGCGGCGATGCCAGCCTGAGCTCGGGCGTGGTGCTGGATAATGTGACGGTGGAGAATGGGATGATCAAATTCCGCAAGATAAAAATTGGCGCTCATGCCTATATCGGCAGCAACGCGGTAATATCCGGAGGGGCCGAGGTAGAAGACTGGGGCGAACTCCAGGACCTGAGCCACCTGCAGGGCGGCAAAACCATTAAAGCTTTTGAAGTTTGGAAAGGCAGCCCTGCCGAAAAAGCACACACAGCAAACCCCGAAGACCTGCCGCAGCCATTAAAAACGCCTTTTTTAAAAATCAAAACTTATGGCTTTTTGTATAGCCTGCTGTTGATTGTTTTTCCGATAGTGGTATTGCTGCCGTTGCTGCCAGTGATAGAGTTGCTGAACTACATGGACCTTAACTCGCCCGATTATAACTTTAGTTATTTTATACACGTGCCGCTGTTAACGCTGCTGTACATCGTCATTTACGCTTTTGAAACCGTGTTGCTTTCGCGGGTGCTCTTGTGGGGTATTAAGCCAGGTACTTACCCGGTTTTTAGCAGCACCTATGTGCGCAAATGGTTGTCAGATCAGCTGATATCTGTAGCCCTTATTGTACTGCATCCCGTTTATGCCACGGTATTTGTTTCGTTTTTCTTTAGGATGCTGGGGGCCAAAATCGGTAAAAATACCGAGATCTCGACAGCAAGCAACGTAACCCATACCATGCTCAGCATCGGTAACGAATCATTTATTGCTGATGCAGTAACCCTGGGCGAAGAGGACATCCGCGCGCAACGGCTTATTTTGAACAATACCACAATTGGCAACAGTAGTTTTGTGGGTAACAGCGCTCTCATCCCGCAAGGATATACCCTTGGCGATAATATGCTGATCGGGGTTTTATCTGTACCGCCAACGTTAGAACAGCAGGCTGATAACCCGCTGGGCGATTGGTTTGGTTCGCCGGCCATTGCCCTGCCACACAGGCAAAGCAGTGGCGAGTATCCGCCGTCGCTTACTACAACACCTTCATGGGGGCGCAAAATAGCAAGGGGAACCATCGAAGCCATCCGGATCATATTGCCCGAAACGGTTATCATTTGTTGCAGTGTATTGTTCATAGCCTACTTTCACGACCTGGTGAAAGACCGTAACGCATGGCAAATATTGGGGCAATTGCCAAAGCTTCCTTTTTATTACCTCTACTACATGGGGCTCCCAGCCCTGCTGGTTACACTGGCGTTAAAGTGGGTATTTGTAGGCAAATACAAAACAGAACAAAAACCCATGTGGACACATAAGGTTTGGCGCAGCGAGGCTATTACCAGTACTTACGAAGCCCTGGCCGTTCCCTTTATGCTTGATTTTTTAAGGGGAACTCCCTTTTTGCCTATGGTATTGCGCCTTTTTGGTGTTAAAATAGGCAAACGCGTGTGGCTTAATACCACCGATATCACCGAATATGATATGGTAAGCATCGGCGATGATACTGCCCTGAATGAGGATTGCGGCCCGCAAACCCATTTATTTGAAGATAGGGTAATGAAGGTAGGAACCATACAGATAGGTGCCCGTTGCAGCATTGGCACCCGCAGCATTATTTTGTATGATAGCCAGATTGGCGAAGATGTAAAACTGGAGCCGCTATCGCTCATCATGAAAGGTGAACAATTGGCCCCGCAAACCGAATGGACAGGCAGCCCTATTAAAGCGCTGAATTAGATTTTGAGGGATTGTTTTGGCAAATGAAGAGTTGCAACAAAGCAATCCCTATATATAAACCCCGTAGCTCATTTTTAACCTATCCATTACTACATGGGTATAAAAGCGCTGCACATCGGAACTATCCATAAAATATTTTTTGCTGAATTGCTCGTAGTGTTTCATATCCCTGGTGTTAACAATAAGCACCAGGTCATAGGTGCCGGTTACGTAGTAGCACTGGGATACTTCGGGGCAATTTTCAATTTCGGCCCTGAACCTTTCGATAGTGCGGGAGCCATCTTCCTGCATACAGATATCTACTATGCAGGTTAGCCCAACGCCTGCCGCCGCGGGCGAAATGATAGCTACATCGGCCTCAATAATTTTTTCATCACGCAGTTTGGCTATCCGCCTTTGCACAGCCGATGCGCTAAGGTTTACCATTTGGGCCAAGGCCTGGGCGGTAAGGCGGTTGTCTTTTTGTAATAAACGCAGCAGCTTTTTATCGTAGTCGTCAAGCGTGTACATAATTTACCCGTTTTAAGGGCTAAATTAATTAAAACATGCACAATACAGGCCAATAAGCGATTTTTATGCAAGGGCTTGTTGGTAGTTTTGAATTATCATCCACAGTAAACAAACAGGTACATTTATGAAACTATTAGCCAACAGCATATTCACTTCCGCCGAAATTGAGCAGTTCAGAAACGATACCATCGGCTGTACTTATGTTAATCATTTAAACAACGCGGGCGCAGCCTTGATGCCCAATGTAGTTACCAATGCCATTACTACCCATATTAAACTGGAAGCAGAGATAGGCGGATATGAGGCCGCCGCCGCAAAGGCCGATGCCATTGCCGAATTTTATGAGCTGGCCGCGCAGCTTATCAATTGCAAACCCGGTAACATTGCCTTTACGGCAAGCGCTACCGACTCGTACATCAGGGCTTTATCTGCAATTCCATTTGTAGCGGGAGATATTATTTTAACCGATTGCGACGACTACATCTCAAACCAACTCCATTTTTTATCGCTCAAAAAACGGTTTGGAGTTGATATTGTCCACATAAAAAATGCCGCCGTTGGTGGTGTCGACCTTGCCGACCTGGAAGCTAAATTATACGCGCTTAAGCCCAGGTTACTGGCTATAACCCATATCCCTACCAATTCGGGCATGGTACAGCCGGTTAACCAGATTGCAGCTATTTATGCTAAATATTGCCAGGAGAACGGTGATAAAACATGGTATATTTTAGATGCCTGCCAATCGGCAGGGCAAATGAAGCTGGATGTTCAGCAGTTGCAATGCGATTTTTTATCGGCAACTAACCGTAAGTTTTTAAGAGGGCCGCGTGGTTCGGGCTTTTTGTATATTTCAGATAAAGCTTTGCGGGCCAAACTCGAGCCTTTGTTTATTGATATGCGCGGCGCGCGATGGACAGAAAAAGACCAATATGAGCAACAGCCCGATGCAAAACGTTTTGAAGACTGGGAGTTTGCCTACGCAACCGTAGTTGGCAGCGCCGAAGCAATCAGGTACTGCCTGGCCATTGGCGAAGACAGGATCTGGCAGCAGGTTAAACAGCTATCTGCCTATTTGCGCGGCCGTTTAGCATCAATACCAAATGTCAGGGTGTTGGATCAGGGGCCCGAATTGAGTTCGTCTGTTACTTTTACGGTTGCAAACTCATCGGCCGAGTTCCTGGTGAAGCAATTTTCACAGCACAATATCAACGTGGTATCGTCCTATCGTGAATTTGCGGTTATCGATTTTGACGAAAAGCAGGTAGAGTGGGCCATCAGGGTATCGCCTCATTATTATAACACCGTTGATGAACTTGACGCGTTGGTTGATTGCCTGGCCGGTTTTTAATTTAAGGAGGCGTTTAACCCTCCAGTTTGCCCAACACCTCTTTGGCGTATGAGCTACCGATTGGGATACTTTGCTTGCCAATTTCAATATGGCTGCCCGTATAGGCATTAATATGGTTGATGGAAATTATGTAAGAACGATGTACGCGGATGAAGTAATTGGCCGAAAGTTTTTCTTCCAGGTAGCCAAGGGTTTGGTAGGTAATAACGGGTTTATCTGTAGTATGTATTTTTACATAATCCTTCAGGCCTTCAATGTACAGGATATCTTTGAGTAGCAACCGCACCATTTTTTTATCGGCCTTTACATAAATAAAAGCATGCTGATCGGGCTTTGATGGTTGAAGTGGTGCGGGCAGGCTTATAACCTCGGGTGTTTTGGCGTTGATGAATTTATCAACAGCTTTTAAAAAGCGCTCAAATGATACGGGTTTCAGCAGGTAATCAATCACATTAAGTTCGTAACCTTCCAGTGCAAACTCGCGGTAGGCCGTTGTCATGATAACCGGCGGCGGATTTTTAAGTGTCCGCAACAGTTCTATCCCTGTTAATTGAGGCATCTGGATATCTAAAAACACCAGGTCCACGTTGTTTGCTTTAAGTGCGTTGTAAACCTCCATGCCATTGGCGCAAATGGCAACCGGGTTTAAGTTGTGGAGTTTGCTTACATGGTTTTGCATAATTTCGCGGGCAAGCTCCTCGTCGTCGGCTATGATGCAGTTTATAGGTTTCATAGGTCAAGTTTCAGGTCGGCCTCAAAAATGCCATTGTTTTGGTTTAGTACAAGCTCATGGTGGTCCGGGTAAGTTAGCTCCAGTCGCCGTTTAACATTTTTAAGCCCAAGTCCATAATTATCCGGTTTGGGCAACGGTTGATAACTGTTTTCTACCTTTAAATACAACCGTTTCCCGGTAACTTTCAGGTTAATGGTTATCCAGCCATCGCTTTCGGCAAGGCTGTGTTTAAAAGCATTTTCAACAAAAGGCAACAACAAAAGCGGGGCTATCATTTTGCCGGCAATATCGCCCGAGTATTGGAACGATAATTCAAGCCTGTCGGCAAAGCGCATTTGCTCAATACCAATATAGCTTTCCAGGTGTTTGATCTCGTCCTGTAGCAATACCTTGTTTTCGCTTGCTTCATACAACATATAATGCATCAGATCCGATAGGCGAAGCACCACTTTTGATGCCTGTTCGCTGCCCTTTAGTGTAAGCGCATAAAGTGTATTTAGTGTATTGAAAAAAAAATGCGGGTTTATTTGCGCTTTTAACAGCCCCATTTCGGCGTTAAATTTTTCCTTCTCCATTTCGCGCATGTTTTTTTCCTGCTGATATGCATTACGCATAAGTTTAATAAGCATGGCAATAAATAGGACAGGAGCATTGCCCGCCGCATTTTTGAAGATGCGTACCGGAATCCAGAAATCTGTTTTTTCCATTTTAAACATAGCCGGGTCATGAATTTTATCCCATGGTACCCAAATGGCGTAAGCAAAAAAGCGCGGCAGCAAACCACCAATTAATATTAACACCACCATCCCCATGGCGTACTGAATATACTTTTGAGGATAATAAAATAGCGGCATCAGCACATACAGGTTTAAATAAGTAACCAGCATGCAAATAGGAACGCTTGTTGACAACTGCGGATCAAGCTTAAAAGCAAATACATCCTTATCTTCCCAACCATTGTTTACACATTGGTACAGGATATAGGCCAGCCAGAACAGCAGGTGCAGTGTTATAGCCTGGTATGGTATCTGCCTGTTTTTTTGCATGTTGTAAAATTGAACATTCTAAGCTATTTGTACCTGCTTTTTCGACAAATACCCTTTTTTAAGCCGTTAATTATACGTTTACCCCCTTTAACGGGTTTAAGCCCGGCAAAGGTGTATCGGCGGCATATAAGCGGCAGTACGTCTAAAAGTACAAAATAGAAGGTTTTAGCTCCATTTATTTGGGGCATGAAAATTTTTAAGGCTGCAAGATTTAGCAGGAGTTTGTGTTTATTGGTAATACTTACGGTAACCGGTTTACAACAGTTATATGCACAGGACGCGTTTGCCCCGCTGCCGGTAGCAAGCCGCCCGCATTTGCAGGCCACACGCATTACCGGGCCAATAAATATTGATGGTATACCCGATGAGGCCGCGTGGAATAACGCGCCGGTAGCCGCTCATTTTACTACGGCTTACCCACGGCAGGGAGATAAGGCTACCTACGATACCGAAGTACGGTTGTTATACGACGACAAAAACATCTACATCAGCGCCCGCTGCGATTTTCCGCCAGGGAAGAAAAGCCTCCAGGTACAGGATTTGCGCCGCGATTTTAGCTACAGCAATAACGAGCTTTTTGAAATCCTGATTGATCCTTTTAAAGATCCGCGCATGCCGGTGATGACATTTTGTGTAACGCCCTACGGCACGCAAATGGATATTATGCACTATGCCGATTTTAGTTACGACTATAAATGGGATGCGGTATGGCAGGCCGCCAGCAAAATACAGGAACATTCATGGACAACCGAAGTGGCCATTCCGTTTACTTCATTGCGGTATCCAAAAAACTCAACAGAGTGGAGCATTAACTTTGCCCGCAACATCCGGTTTATTGGCGAAACCAACGGCTGGTCGCCGTGGCCGCAGGCTTTTAGCGAAACCCAGCTGGCTTATGGCGGCATTCTTACTAACATAGTGCCCCCGGAAGCCAGCTTCAATTTACGGGTTGAGCCCTATGCTTTGGTAAATGCAAGCAGAGTAGATAACAACAAGCCGCATTACAAATCCGAGTTTGGCGGCGAAATTAAGTATGCCATCAACTCCAACACCCTGCTTGAAGGTACCATTAATACCGATTTTGCCCAGGCCGATGTGGATAAGCAGGTAGTTAACCTGAGCAGGTCGAGCGTTTTCTTTCCCGAAAAACGGCAGTTCTTTTTAGAGAATTCAAGCTTGTTTTCGGTAGGTCAAAACAGCATTATTCAGCCGTTTTTTAGCAGAAGGATAGGGTTGAGCGATAATGGCTCGCCTTTAACCATCAATGGCGGCTTAAGGTTTATTCACCAGGATAACAAACAGTCTGCCGGAGTACTGGTGATGAAACAAAATGGCGATACTACCGAAAACGGGGCGTTGTTTGGCGTTTTCAGGTACAAAAGAAGCGTTAGCCAAAGTTTGCAACTGGGGGCGATGGAGGTATTGCGGCAAAACTTTGCCGGCTTAAATCAGCCCGCATCTGTTAACCCTGTCGAGGTGGTGGATGCTTTTTGGCAGGTAAGCCAGCCGTTATTTATAAGGGGGATGGCATCCTATTCGGGCAACTCGCTAAGCGGGCAAAAGGGGCCTGCCGCCTTCGCCGAATTTAACTACTCGGCTACACACTTTTTTATCGATTGGTTTCAAACTGCTGTATCTAAAGGTTACCAGGCACAAACCGGCTTTACCGCCAGGGACAATTTTATCAATACACAACCCACGCTGTATGTTTTTATGCATAAAAAATGGTTCCCCAAAAATGTACAGTTTTTTAGCCCGCAATTTACTGCCGATATTTACCATGAGGCATCAAGCGGCAAATTCCAGGAGGCCAGCGTAGTGGTGATGCCGCTGCAATTGTTTTTTACCAATCAATCGCACCTTAATTTTAGTATCACCAGTTCGTGGGAGAACCTGACAGATAATTTTCAACCGGTGCGGAATGTTGACATAGCCGCGGCCAATTATCACTTTAACCGGTACGAATTTTATGGCATTACCAATGCAGCAGCCCCCCTTAGTGCCGAAACCCGGCTGAGTACAGGCGGCTACTATAATGGCAGGCTTAATAGTTATTTTTTATCGTTACGTGCTGCCCCCGTGCCCCGGCTATCGCTGGTAATAAGCTATACCCGCAACGATTTTAAAAATGTGGGCATAAACCAGGTATCAACCACTACCCACCTGTTAGCGCCCGAATTGCGGGTAGCTGCAAATCCCAAAATGTTGCTCTCGGCCTTTTACCAATACAATACTGATGCCCGTAACGGATCGTTAAATGCCCGCTTCTCCTGGGAGTACACGCCGCTATCGTTCATTTACCTGGTGGTAAACAGCGTTAATAATTACTATAAAACCCCATTCGGAATCCCGCAGCGACAGCAGGGAGGTATCCTGAAGCTTACTTATATAAGGCAGATATAAAGGATAAAGTCTGCCGGTTTTGAAATGAATAATATCATTCTGCCTCCGCAATCGTTTTTACAATATCCAGTGCCTTAGGCCAAACATCCTTAAAGAAGGTGATTATGTCTTTAGGGAAATTGCCGCCGCTAAGTTGAATGGTAAGCAGGGTTTTGCCGTTGTTGATTTTGAGGGTATATTCTTCTAACGAACCCCTGCATACCTTGGCGCCGCTGCTGTCATAATTCTCGATACCATTAACTATTTCGCCAATGCCTTTAATTGCCAGAAATTCATTTGGGATGGCCTTATCTATCAAGCCTACCATCCCCGATCCTTTATGATCTAAAAATAAGGCCTTGCTGCCTTCTTTCCAGTCGGTAACGGCGTGCGAGCCTTCGCAAAAAACGGCAGTCCACTTTGGGTAATTAGCATCGGTAAAAAGTACGTCCCAAACCTTTTGGGGTGATGCATTGATCTCGATATTGAATGTCAGGCTTTCCATTTTGGTGTGTTTTGGTTACCTCAAAAATGGGTAATATTCAACAGGGTTCAAGGGGCAAAAGCGACAATTTGGGGTGTTGATACAGACGAATGTTGTGTTATGGGTAAATTGACGCTAAAACTGGTAAACGCGTGTAAACAGGGTTAACATAACTTAACATAATTTTGATTTATTTTTTGCTTAAGTCATTTATAATCAGTTTTTTACAGCAAAAACATGGTTAACACATGTTAACCATGTTTTCGCTGTTTTCCAGATATGAAACTTAAGGTTGAAATAACACGAGGAGGGTAGGCATTAAATATCAAACCCCACGCTGTACTTCAACTAACTACCACAACTCCAGTGTTTAATTAAACTTTTAAATAAAATCGGCGTTCTTTACTCCATTAATCACTACTCCTTAAATAAATCAGTTTTTCCCAACTTCGATAATATGGAACGAGCCAGGCACTTGTTTTGGGCGCGGCTTTGGGTTTTCGGCAGTTACCATACCTGGCTCTGTTTTGGCGGCAGGCAGGTACAGTTTGTGGGTTAACAGGTCGATGCCGATGGTACGGGCGCTGGGTTCGGTCGGGATGTTTTCTACAAACTCAAATTTATCGGCGCTAAGCTCTTTTACCACGCTAATAGTTCCCTCGCCGTTTGAGGCATAGGCTAATTTTAGTTTAGGATCAAACACCAGCCCGTCGCAACCGCCTATCGGGAATTTGGCTAAGTTTTTACCATTGGCGGCGTCCATTACCACCATGGTGCTGTTGCCGCCGCAACCAATAAACAGGCGATTGGTAACACGGTCGATATCTAAACCCGACGGTTCATCGCCGCCTTCAATTTTATAACGGGCCTCTACTTTTAAGGTAGTAGCGTTTATCACAACCACTTCGTTGGTAGTTTCGGCATTTACAAATACTTTTCCTTTGCCGTCAGATACGCCGGTTTCGGGTTTGGCATCCAGCGGGATGGTAGCCACAACTTTATCGGTAGCTACATCAATAACTGTAGCATCTTTACTACGGCCATTAAACGTGTACACTTTTTTTGCAAAAGGTTCATAAAATATAGCGTCGGGGTTGGTGCCTACGGCTATTTCATTTAAAACCTTTAAGGTGGTTAAATCAAAAACAATTACTTTATTGGCACGGCCTGCGCTGATGTAACCCTTATTTAAAGTATTAACCAGTGCAATTCCGTGAACACCCGGGGTATTTGGAACATAGCCAATAGAATCGCCGGAAGTTGATAAGATATTAACCTGGTTGCCATGCGATGTATAGATACGTTTATTGGCTCCATCTACAGTAATATAATCCCAGCCACCGGGGCTTTTTATGGGGAAGCTTTTTAACATATGGAAGCCTGTTTTTTGTTGGGCCTGGGTATAAATCGGTTTAGCAATTATTAAAATAGCCATAAAGGCCAATCCGGGTATAAGTTTAGCACTTTTCATAATTAATTGATTTTATGCAATCTACCTGTTTGATTCTGTAGAAATGTTGGATATTGGAAAAGAAACGGCATGCCAAATGTTTTGAAAAAAAAGTGATGTAACCCGTTACATTGACAAAAGGGGGAAACTGCTAAACCGATTAACAAGGGGAGGGCTTCGTGCTATCAAATTAATTAAAAGGAATAGTATGTAAACGCGTAAGGGATTGGCGCGGATACCGGCCTGCGTGGTTAAGGCCTGTGCAGTATGAGCATAAAGCCCGGCCCGACCAAAGGAGGGATACGCCCAAAAACATTCTTTTGGCAAAAAAAAGAGCGACCGGTTTACACCAGTCGCTCTTTTTCTATAATTTTTGTTTAAAAGATTACAAGCCGAAGGCGGCTTTCACTTTATCAACATAATCCAGCTTTTCCCAGGTAAACAACTCCACTTCGCGTACCAGTTCGCTGCCATCATGGGCAATAAAGGTTTTGGTTACGGTTTCGCTTGGTTTACCAAAGTGGCCGTAAGCCGCTGTTTCGCTGTAAATAGGGTTACGCAGTTTAAAACGGGTTTCAATAGCGTAAGGGGTCATGTTAAATACCTCTTCTACTTTGTTTGCTATCTCGCCATCGTGTAAAGCAACTTTGGCAGTGCCGTAAGTGTTTACGTAAATACCCATAGGCTGGGCAACGCCAATGGCGTATGATACCTGTACCAGTACTTCGCTGCAAACACCGGCAGCTACCAGGTTTTTGGCAATGTGGCGGGTTGCGTAAGCGGCAGAACGGTCAACCTTTGAAGGATCTTTGCCAGAAAAAGCACCGCCACCGTGTGCGCCTTTACCACCATAAGTATCCACAATAATTTTACGGCCCGTTAAACCGGTATCGCCATGCGGCCCACCTATCACAAATTTGCCGGTTGGGTTAATGTGGTACTTAATCTGGTCGTTAAAAAAGTGGGCGTATTTTGGATACTTCGCTTTAACACGAGGGATGAGGATGCTGATGATATCTGCGCTGATTTTGGCCAGCATAGCAGTTTCTTCGTCAAAATCATCGTGTTGGGTTGATATTACGATGGCATCTATACGTTGTGGCTGGTTATCATCGCTGTACTCTAAAGTTACCTGCGATTTTGCATCCGGGCGAAGGTATTTAATCTCGCTGTTTTCGCGGCGGATGGCGGCAAGCTCTATCAATAAAGCGTGGGCAATATCCAATGCCAGGGGCATATAGTTGTCAGTTTCGTTAGTGGCATAGCCAAACATCATGCCCTGGTCGCCAGCGCCTTGCTCTTCGGGGGCCTTGCGTTCAACACCCTGGTTAATATCTGGTGATTGCTCATGAATAGCCGATAGCACGCCACATGAACTGCCATCAAACATATATTCGCCTTTGGTGTAGCCAATTTTGTTGATCACCTCGCGGGCTATTTTCTGTACATCTAAATAGGCTTTTGATTTTACTTCGCCGGCTAAAATTACCTGCCCGGTGGTTACCAGTGTTTCGCAGGCTACTTTTGAGTTAGGGTCGAATGCTAAAAAATGATCAATCAGCGCGTCTGAGATCTGGTCGGCAACTTTATCCGGGTGTCCTTCTGATACGGACTCAGAGGTAAATAAATATGGCATATAAATTTTTTATACAATTAACGTAAAACAGCCGAGCGGGGATTTTTGAGGGATCGTAGTAAAAAGAAGCATGGGTATTAGCACTTTTTTACGTGGTTGCAATCCTTACCTTTTATACAAAGGGCGTTAAATCAGTCCACTTTCGGGTTGCAAAAATAAAACAAATTTTACAAAGCCGAAAATACATTTACTTTTGATACTTTAAATAATAACAGATAATTGAAACGTAAAGCGTTATTTATAATAAACCCTATTGCTGGGGGCAAGCAGAAGGATGGTGTGCCGGAGCTGATAGATCAACACCTTGATAAAAATGTTTTTGATTACCATATAATATTTACAGATGGGGTTTCGCATGCGCAGCAAATAGCCGCAGATGCCGCCGGTAAGGTTGATGTAGTAGCAGCAGTAGGCGGGGATGGTACCGTGAACGAAATTTCGTCGGCCATAGTGGGGAGTACTACCGCATTGGGCGTTGTGCCATTTGGTTCGGGTAATGGCCTGGCGCGTTTTTTAGGGATACCCATGGATACTGTGGCATCAATAAAGGCGTTAGGGGGGTATAGGGTTGAAACCATCGATTCGGGATTGATGAACGGACAGCCCTTTTTTAACATGGCGGGCATGGGGTTTGATGCCCATATAGCCGAAGTGTTTTCGCATGGTAAAAAGCGAGGCTTTTTAACGTACATTAAATCGAGCATGCAGGAGATTATGAGCTATAAGCCCGAAAAGTACAGCCTGGAGATTGATGGTGAAAAATATGAACGCGATGCCTTTATTATAAGCATTGCCAATTCATCGCAATGGGGTAATGATGTGCATGTAGCCCCCAGGGCATCTGTGCAGGATGGTTTGCTTGACGTTTGTATTATCAGCAAATTCCCGGTTTGGCGCCTGCCCGAGATTGGCGCGCGGTTAATGCTCAAAACAATTGAGGCAAGCCGGTATATCGAAATTATAAAGGGAAGGGACATCCATATTAAAAGAACAGGCCCCGGGCCGATACACCTGGATGGCGAGCCGCAGGTAATGGCTGCCGATTTACATATTAATATAAAACCAAATTCGCTGAAGGTTATAGTAGGAGCCAGCTATCAAAACTAAATAATCATGGCAAAAAAGAATTTTACAGGAGTAGTTTATTCAACCGACCCTGATTTTGAATACCAGGAAAACGGAGGACCGGATGCGCAAACCCTGCCTCCGCAACAACAAAATCTAAAAATCTACCTTGATCGTAAAGGCGGCAGCAAGCTTGTAACCAGGGTGAGCGGTTTTATAGGCGCAGATGCCGATTTGGAGGCCATTGGCAAAAAATTAAAAACAAAATGTGGGGTGGGCGGTTCGGTAAAAGATGGCGAGATATTGATACAAGGCGATTTTAGGGATAAAATCCTCGGCCTGTTACAAACCGATGGCTATAAAGCAAAAAAAGCAGGCGGATAGTTGCCTAAATGCTTCATTGCCTATATATTAAGCTGGTTCATAGCGTATTTTATACACTGAAACAGCGTAAAAAAGCGGCCGTTGTGCCACACCAATTATAGCGCATAATATATGTGTAACGAAATAGTAGCATAAATTTTATCACTATTGCTTGATAATATTAAAAAAAATGGTTTTCATTGCAAATAATTGTAGTGGCAACACACAATATTTTATTGGTATTACGTTATTTATATCCAATCGCACACAAAATGTAATTTGGTATTAAAAAATTGTAAAGAATAATATAAATGGTTTTTTTATTTAAAGAAAATTCTATTTTTGTTATTCGCATTTAAGAGCACATTTAACTAACTTATAACATAAACAAAAACTAAAACTAAAAATTTAAAAGTAATGGCAAACGCACCAACAAAACCAACTACTCCTGTTAAAAAAGAAAGCTCAAGTGCATCTGGCATGTTTGCTTCTCTAACTATCCCTATTTGTATAGTAGTAGCAATTTGCATATATATTTTCATCCTTGGCGATCCAAGCCACTTCAAGGGTGGAGATGTTGCAGGTACCCCAGCAGATATCTTCGGCACTGTACACAAAGGTGGTGTGATTGTACCTTTAATCATGTCCTTCTTATTAATGGTTATCGTTTTCTCTATCGAGCGCTTTGTGGTAATTAGCAAGGCTTCAGGTACAGGAAGTGTGGATTCTTTCGTAAGGAAAGTACAGGCTTCTTTAAATTCAGGTAACATCGCTGCTGCTGCTGCAGAGTGCGATAAACAAAAAGGTTCGGTAGCAGCGGTTATCAAATCGGCATTGAAAAAATA
The DNA here is from genome assembly GCF_056402115.1 of Mucilaginibacter sp. P4_C11. Lineage (NCBI taxonomy): Bacteria > Pseudomonadati > Bacteroidota > Sphingobacteriia > Sphingobacteriales > Sphingobacteriaceae > Mucilaginibacter > Mucilaginibacter sp. P4_C11. The sequence continues at coordinate 68,339 of NZ_JBFUIA010000022.1, forward strand.
TGGCGAAATGGAAGCAGAACCAAACCTTGATGTTGACCAAAAAACATTAGCTATCCAAAAAGACATCGAAGAAGCAACAGCTTTAGAAATGCCAATGTTAGAGCAAAACTTAACTATCATCGCTACATTAGTATCTATCGGTACATTAACCGGTTTGTTAGGTACGGTAATCGGTATGATCGGAGCGTTCTCTACATTAGCAGCTGCCGGTGCACCAAACCCTTCTGAACTTTCGGCACACATTTCTGAAGCTTTGATTAACACAGCTTTAGGTATCAGTACTTCAGCTATCTCAATTATCATGTACAACGTATTTACGTCAAAAATTGATAAACTGACTTACGCTATTGACGAAACTGGTTTCAGCATCGTACAAACATTTGCTTCGTCACATAAAAACAAATAAGAATATAGTAGTGAACCTGCACGTGTAGATAACGCCGGTAGGGTTTAAAAACATTATACACTATATATTTTTAAATAAATTTTAATATGGCAAGGATAAAAGTTCCAAGAAAGAGTACAGCAATCGACATGACCGCCATGTGCGACGTGGCGTTCCTGCTGCTAACTTTCTTTATATTAACAGCAAAACCAAGAACCGACGATCCGGTTCCAATCGATGTACCAAGGTCTTCTATTCAAGTGCCTGTTCCTGATGAGAATTTTGCAACGATAACTGTGGGTCATAACAAGGCTTTCTTCGGCATCGAGGGAACAGATCTTCGAAAAGAAACTTTAGAGAAAGTGGGAGCGATTTATAAACAGACTTTTACACCGGAGGAAATGAAAAAGTTTGCGGGTATAGAGTCATTCGGTGTACCGATTGCGAATATGCATCAATTCCTTAGTTTGTCATCAGAACAGCAAAGACAGTTTGCTCAGCCAGGCATCCCAAGAGATTCGGTAAGCAATGAGTTGTTTAACTGGGTCCGCGAAGCTCGTAAAGCTACAGCATCGCTGCATAACGTACAGATGCGTATAGCTATAAAAGGCGACAGCAAGGAAGACTACCCTGTTATAAAGGATGTTATTGGGATTTTGCAAAAGCAAAAACTTAATAAGTTTAGTTTAATAACCTCAATTAGTGGCGGCGCAAAAAAATAAGAAATCATGGCAGAATTAGATACCTCCGGGGGAGGGAAACATAAAGGCGGGAAGGTTAGAAGTAAAAAGCAATCAACCCGTATAGATTTAACCGCGATGGTGGATCTGGCTTTCTTATTAATCACGTTCTTTATCATGACAACCACATTGGCCAAGCCTAAAGCGATGGACCTTGTAATGCCTGATAAGGATGAGAAAACTAAAGATCAGTTGCCTATTGCTGCTTCGCGTTCATTAACCCTTTTATTGGGTAGCAATGATAAACTGGAGTGGTACATTGGTGAACCAGGCAAATCGGCACCCGAAGTTATCGGCTACGGGCCGGATGGCTTACGCAAATTGCTGGTTGAAAAAGGTAAAGATGTACAACAATCAACAGGTAAAGCTATGTTTGTTGTAATAAAACCGAGTGATAAATCAAAATACAAAAACATGGTTAGCGTAATGGATGAAATTAACATTACCAATATACAAATGTATGGTATTGTTGATATCTCAGCACCAGAAGTTGAGTTGCTGAAAAGAGAAAATCTTTACAACGATAACAAATAATAATAGATAACGTTAACTAACATTAAAGCCTGACAAAAAATGTTTGGATCAAAATTAGACATATTAGATCAGAAATGGATCGACGTTGTTTTTAGTAGCAGGAACAAAGCATACGGTGCTTATGAACTGAGAAAGGATAATGCGAAAAATACGAACAGGGCGCTTGTAATTGCCATTATATTGTTTGTATTTATAATTTCTTTACCTACTATAATCAACAAGCTGAAAGGCTTGATTCCAAAAGCTGATGAAAAAGTAAAGATAACAGACGTAGTGCTGTTACCGCCACCACCGGTGGATCAAACCAAAAAACCACCTCCGCCGCCACCAGAACCGCCAAAACCAAAAGTTGACCAGGTTCGTTTTCCGCCTCCGGTTGTAAAACCAGATAACGAGGTTAAGGAAAAAGATCCGCCAACAGTTAAGGAACTTCAGGTAGCCGACCCAGGTCAGAAAGACCAGAAAGGTGATCCTAACGCAGATATCAGGATTGACGAACCGGTAGGTAACTCGGATATTAAACAAGTTGTTGAGGAAGACCCTAATAAGATTTTCGCATCAGTTGAAAATTTGCCGGAGTTTCCGGGTGGCCAGGATAAATTTATTGCTTACTTAAGTAAAAATATCCGTTACCCGGCTGTTGATCGTGAAAACGGTACGCAAGGTCGTGTAATCCTTACCTTCGTTGTGGAACGTGATGGTTCGTTAACTGATATTAAAGTTACCAGGAGTCTTAGCCAGGGTACTGATGCAGAAGCTACGCGCGTGTTAAAATCGTCGCCAAAGTGGAAACCAGGTATCCAGAACGGTCGCCCGGTACGTGTACAATATAGTGTACCGGTAAGCTTTGCGTTAGCTGCCGATAATTAAGATAATGTCAATTAATTTTAATAAAGAGCAAAAATCGCCCAAAAGGCGGTTTTTGCTTATTATAGGAACTACCGTATTCATTTGCTTCATAGCTTTTGGATTAATGATTATGTTTTGGGATAAGCTTCAATTATCCTTACAGCCATATCAGCGCATTCTTTTTGGGGCCTTCATTATTGTATACGCAGGGTTAAGGTTTTCGAGGTTGTTCAAAAAAGATCAATATGATGAGGATGATGAATAGGTTAAAGTATACATTTCTGGCATTTAGTTTAATTATAGGGATACAGGCTTGCAAGCAAAAACCTGTAAAGGGCATCACTAATGATAGTTTTACATCAGGTAAGGTGACTTTTGCTGTTGATGATTCATTTGCACCAATTGTAGGGCAGGAGATGTATGTTTTTAAAAGCAGATACCCTGATGCTGATCCAACGGTTTTATACCTGACTGAAAACCATGTTGTAAATTTGTTGTTGAACGATAGTGTAAGGGTAGCCATACTTTCACGCGATTTGGATACAGCCGAAGTCAATGTGATTAAAAGACGGCAGTTAGACGTTAAAATAGTGCGGTTTGCCGTTGATGCGGTGACACTCGTTGTAAATAAGAACTCAAATGATACGCTGACTTCGGTAGCTGAGTTGAAAAAAATGCTTAATGGGCAGGGCGATATTAATAAAACTATTGTTTTTGATAACCCAAATTCAAGTTTGGTAAGGTATTTGAAAGAATTGTCTGGTAATAAGGAATTTAAGCAAAAGAATATTTATGCGCTTAAATCAAACAAAGAAGTTATAAAATATGTAAGCGAGCATCCTGATGCTTTGGGGATAACAGGTTACAGTTGGTTGGTTGATCCTGATAAGGAGTATGCTTCCTATGTAGATAATGTTAAGATAGTAGGCGTTAAGGACGAGGCTAATAAGAAGTTTCCAAACGAATACTTTAAACCTTCGCAGGAAACGCTTGTCTTAAAACAGTACCCTTTAAGCAGGGGATTGTATATCGTTGATTGTTCAAGCAAAACGGGCTTAGCATTGGGATTTGCCAGTTTTATAGCCGGCGATGTAGGGCAGCGAATTATTTTAAGATCTGGTTTATTGCCTGACAACATACCACCGAGAGAAATTAATATAAGAAGTAAATTATAACTAAATAAGATGAAAATGATCAGTAAAATAGCTAAGGCAACATTAGGACTGGTATTAATAGGTTCATCATCAGTTTTTGCGCAAAGTCTAGCCGACGCCAAAAAAGCTATTGACGCCGAACAATATCAGAAAGCCAAATCGATGCTTAAAAACCTTACGACCACGCAGGCCGATAAGGACGAAAATTTCTTTTACCTGGGTTGGGTATATATCAAACAGGATTACTCAGATTCTGCCAAAACTGCATTTAACAAAGGTATTGCTGTAAATCCAAAATCGGGTTTGAATTATGCCGGTTTAGGCGCTGTTGCCCGGTTGGATAAAGACAAAGCAGGTGCAACAACAAACTTTAACCAGGCTATATCCCTTGCCGGTAAAAGCGCTAAACCTTATGTATTTGTAGGTAAAGCTTATTTGCTGCCCGTAACTACTGATGGTAAAGTTTCTGTTGACGATGCAAGCGCCGCTATCGCCGTTTTGCAAAAAGGTAAGGTAGTTGCCCCTAAGGATGTAGAACTGTTAATTACTTTAGGTGATGCTTATGCTTCGCAAATAAAGAGTAACGAAGCTTACCAGGCGTATTCTGATGCCTCAACCATCGACCCTAAAAACCCAGCTGCTAAAGTAGCAACCGGTGTTTTGTGGAGATATGCTAATAACTTCGAAGATTCTGAAAAACAATTCCAGGATGCATTAGCCATCGACCCTAATTATGGTCCGGCTTACCGCGAATGGGCCGAAACAGATAACCGTTGGGCAACAACTGATCCTAAAATGGCATCAGCAAAAATTAAACAAGCGGTTGAGGAATACAAAAAATATATTAGCCTTACAGATCAGTCGCCAGAATCGCAAATGCGTTATGCCGACTTCCTGATCAGCGCCGGCCAGTACGCCGAGCTACAGCCCGTTGCAGCTGATTTGGTTAAATCAGTAAAATCAAACTTAAGGGCTTACCGCTACCAGGCTTACGCAGCTTACGAGAATAAGGATTATCCGACAGCATTAACAGCGATGAATAACTGGATGACAAAAGCGGATCCTAAAAGGATTGTACCCCGTGATTATTTATACCTTGGCCGTATTCAAATGGCATCTGGCCAGGATTCAACTGGTATCAACACTTTAAGGAAAGCCCTTACATTGGATTCTACACAAACAGATGTTTATGGAGAAATTGCTAAATCGCTTTTCCGCGGTAAAAAGTATGCTGAAGCCGGAGATGCTTATAAATTAGTTACTCAGAAAGGTGGCCGCAGTGTAAAACTTAGCGATTACTTCTATGAAGGCATTAGCTATTACTATGGTTATGATGAAAAGAAGCCTACTGCTGATAGTTTAATTGCAAGGGCCGATTCCGCATTTAGCTATGTGGTTCAAAAAGCCCCGACTACCGCAGATGCCTACATTTATCGTGCCCGTGTTAACGAGTTGAAAGATAAAGACAGGAACAACATTGTTGGCTACGCTAAGCCTTTTTATGAGAAATACATCGAGGTTGTAACTGCTAAAGGCGCACCTGATGATAAAGCCAAGAAAAACCTTGCAGAAGCCTACGTCTATTTAGGTACTTATGCCGAGTTTAAAGATAAAGATTTGGCCAAGGCTACAGACAATTATACCAAAGCGAGGGATAATGACCCTACTAATAAGCAGGTGGTAGCTTTCTTCGCCCGCAAAGCAGGCGGAGCCGGCAAAAGCAAATAGCTTTTAGAACCAAGAGTTAAGAATCAAGGGTCAAGACCAGGAAGTGCAACGCTTTTCCTGGTCTTGACCCTTTTTTTATGCCCGTTTTGAAACAGACTTAAGGTTAGCTTCAAAAAGCCGACACGCTCAATCGAAAACTTCGCAAGTTGGATAGTTACCTGATACTTTCACTGTCATAGGGGCTGTATCCCGATTTTTTTTTGTCTTAACTCTTGATTCTTGACTCTTGAATCTAATAAGGCTTTTTTATTATCAATCCATTAGTATATTTGCAGCATGGAAGCACACAGTTTACCGGGTAGCTATCTGCCCATTATATTTCAAATGCTGGTTGCATTAGGGTTTGTTGTTACTACCATGTTTGTAACACACAAGATTGGCCCTAAACGTAAAACAAAAGACAAGCTTACACCTTTTGAATCGGGTATCGAGGTTGTGGGTAATGCCCGTACACCTATTTCTATCAAGTATTTCCTGGTAGCTATCCTGTTTGTATTGTTTGATGTCGAGGTTATTTTTATGTACCCATGGGCGGTTAATTTTAAAGCTATGGGCGAACAGGGAATGATTGAGATGTTCATCTTTATGGCTACCCTCTTATTAGGTTTTATCTACGTTATTAAAAAAGGCGCGTTAGACTGGGATTAGTTTAGAACAATTCTAAATATAGCCGTTGGCTACGCATAGTGTACCTTTTACATCGTTATTTACGTAATTTTGCGCTCGTTACCTGTTAGGTCAGGTAATGTTTTCTATTAACATTATTCAATGAGTGATATTCAAATAGTTAATGCCCCTATGGGGGTTGAAGGTTCCGGTTTTTTTGCCACATCGCTTGATAAGGCGGTTGGCTTGGCCCGCGCTAACTCACTATGGCCATTGCCTTTTGCCACATCATGCTGCGGTATTGAATTTATGGCTACAATGGCTTCTCACTATGATCTTTCGCGTTTTGGTGCCGAGCGTTTAAGCTTTTCGCCACGCCAGGCAGATTTGCTGATGGTTATGGGTACCATAGCCAAAAAAATGGCGCCGGTACTGCGCCAGGTTTACCTGCAAATGGCCGAGCCCCGCTGGGTTATGGCTGTTGGCGCCTGTGCATCAAGCGGTGGTATTTTTGATACTTACTCGGTGTTGCAGGGGATTGACGAAGTTATCCCGGTAGATGTTTATGTACCCGGCTGCCCGCCACGCCCTGAAGCTATCATTGATGGTTTTATGAACATCCAGGAGCTGGTAAAAACAGAAACAGTGCGCAGAAGGAACGAGCCTAAATACCAGGAATTATTAGCTAAATACGGAATCCAATAAGAATGGCCCAGATACCCAACGAAGAGCTTTTAAAAAGAATCGGCGAGAAATTTGGCGAACAGGTTACCTTAGTGGGCGAACCTTATGGTTTGCTGACTGTAGAAACAAGCCGCGAACAGATCATTGACCTGTTAACTTTCCTGAAGACAGACCCGGCCCTTAAATTTATATTTTTAACAGATATTACCGGGATTCACTACCCTGAGCAGGAAAAGCAGATTGGTATTATTTACCATTTGCACAGCCTTACAACCAATACCCGTATCCGGATAAAAGTATTTTTGGTTGATGGCGATGTATACATCCCAACAGCCACCGTATTATGGGAAGGCGCTAACTGGATGGAACGCGAAACTTACGACTTTTTTGGAGTGATCTTCGATGGTCATCCCGATTTGCGCCGTATTTTGAATGTTGACGATATGACGGCTTTCCCGATGCGGAAGGAATTCCCGCTGGAAGATCCTAACCGTGTTGACAAGAAGGATTACTTTTTTGGAAGATAAATACGTGCCGCACAGGGTAACCTTATGCGGCATTACTATATAAAAAGAAATATAAATTATACTGATGCAAAACCATCCTGTATATACAGATAACGATCCGCAAAACGAGCTCTCGACCTTAAACCTCGGCCCTACGCACCCTGCAACCCACGGTGTGTTTCAAAACGTGCTGCAATTGGATGGTGAAAGAATTGTGAGCGGCGTATCAACCATAGGGTATATTCACCGCGCGTTTGAAAAAATTGCCGAACACCGCCCTTTTTACCAGATAACCCCGTTAACCGACAGGCTTAACTATTGCTCATCGCCCATCAACAACATGGGCTGGCACATGACGGTAGAAAAACTGTTAGGAATTACCACACCAAAACGCGTTGATTACCTGCGCGTAATTGTGATGGAACTGGCCCGTATTGCCGACCACATTGTTTGTAACGGTGTATTGGGTGTAGATACCGGCGCTTTTACCGGCTTCCTGTACATGATGGAGTTCCGCGAGGCTATTTATGAAATTTACGAAGAAGTTTGCGGCAGCCGCTTAACAACCAATATAGGTCGTATTGGTGGTTTCGAAAGGAATTTTAACTCCATCGCTTTTGCCAAACTGCGTAAGTTTTTGATTGATTTCCCTAAAACATTAAAAGAGTTTGAATCGCTGTTTAACCGTAACCGCATCTTTGTCGACAGGACAAAAGACGTGGCTGCTGTTACCGCCGAGGATGCCTTAGCCTATAGCTGGACAGGCCCGATATTACGTGCCACCGGTGTTGATTACGATGTAAGGGCCATGAACCCATACTCGTCATACGAAGATTTTGAATTTGAAGTGCCCGTAGGCACCAATGGCGATGTTTACAGCCGCTTTTTGGTACGCAACGAAGAAATGTGGCAAAGCCTGCGCATTATTGACCAGGCGTTAACCAAACTGGACAAAGAACCATCGGATGTTTTCCATGCTGATGTGCCGGAGTTTTACCTGCCTCCAAAAGAAGAAGTTTATAATAATATGGAAGCCTTGATCTATCACTTTAAAATTGTGATGGGCGAGATACCAACCCCTAACACCGAGGTTTATCATTCGGTTGAAGGTGCCAATGGCGAATTAGGTTTTTATTTGGTGAACGATGGCGGGCGCAGCCCATACCGTTTGCATTTCCGCAGGCCAAGCTTTATCAATTACCAGATGTATGCGCCAATGAGCCGTGGTATGTTATTATCAGATGCGATTATTAATATGAGTAGTTTAAACGTTATAGCCGGAGAGTTAGATGCTTAGAGTTGAAGATACTCAGGTTTCGGTTGAGTTTAGCCCGGAACTGCTGAATAAATTTGCTGACGTGGTTACCCGCTATCCCGCAGGTAAGCAAAAATCGGCATTGTTGCCTATCCTGCACTATGTACAGGCCGAGTTTGGCTGGGTAAGCCCGCAGGCTATGGATAAGGTTGCAGCCTATTTGGATATATTACCGATAGAGGTTTACGAAGTAGCTACATTTTACACTATGTACTTGCTTAAGCCAAGTGGTAAATACGTATTGGAAGTATGCCGTACAGGCCCCTGTGGAGTTGTTGGCGCCGATAAGATCATGGATCATATTGAGCAAACGCTTGGTGTACCCGAAGGCGAAGTTACAGCCGATGGCTTATTTAGCTGGAGAGGCGTAGAGTGCCTTGCCGCCTGTGGTTACGGCCCCGTGCTTCAAATTGGCCCCGAATATACTTTTTATGAGAATTTAACTAACCAATCGGTTGATAAACTGATTGGAGATTTAAAGGCAAAAGCAAAAAATTAAAGCAATGGGACGCAAATTACTTTTAGAACATATAAACGTACCCGGCATCAATACATTTGATGTTTACCGCCAAAAAGGTGGTTATGCATCTGTAGAGAAAGCTTTAAAAACCATGACGCCCGAGGCGATTGTGGAAGAGGTAAAAAAATCGGGCTTACGCGGTCGTGGTGGTGCGGGTTTCCCAACTGGCATGAAGTGGAGCTTTTTGGCTAAACCCGAGGGGGTAGAACGTTACCTGGTTTGTAATGCCGATGAATCGGAGCCAGGTACATTTAAAGACCGTTATTTGATGACTTACATCCCTCACTTATTAATTGAGGGGATGATTGTTGCCAGCTTTGCGCTGGGTGCCAAAACATCATACATCTACGTTCGCGGTGAAATGATGCCACAGATACGCATCCTGGAGAGGGCCATCGCGGAAGCTAAAGCAAAAGGATTTTTAGGAAAAAACATATTAGGATCGGGCTACGACCTGGAGCTGTACGTACAACCGGGTGGTGGTGCATACATCTGCGGGGAAGAAACCGCCCTGTTAGAATCATTGGAAGGCAAGCGTGGTAACCCGCGTATTAAACCGCCATTCCCGGCTATTGCCGGTTTGTATGGCTGCCCAACAGTGGTAAATAATGTGGAATCAATTGCCGCCGTAGTACCTATCATTAACGAAGGCGGCGACGAATATGCTAAATTAGGCATTGGCCGCAGCACAGGAACCAAGCTGATCTCGGCTGGTGGTAATGTGAAAAAGCCAGGGGTTTATGAAATTGACCTTGGCCTGCCTGTTGAAGAATTTTTATACTCCGACGAATATTGCGGTGGCATTGCCAACGGCAAACGCTTAAAAGCGGTTGTAGCGGGCGGTTCATCTGTACCGATTTTGCCGGCTAACCTGTTCCTGAAAACCATTAATAACGAACCACGCCTGATGAGCTATGAATCATTAGCCGATGGTGGATTTGTAAGCGGTACCATGATGGGTTCGGGCGGTTTTATAGCTTATGATGAAGACCAATGTATAGTACGCAATACCTGGAACTTCACCCGTTTTTACCACCACGAAAGCTGCGGACAATGTTCGCCCTGCCGTGAAGGTACCGGATGGATGGAAAAGGTATTGCACCGTTTAGAGCATGGCCATGGCAAAATGAGCGATATGGACCTGCTGGTTGATGTATCTAAAAAGATTGAAGGAAATACAATTTGCCCGCTTGGTGACGCGGCTGCCTGGCCTGTAGCCAGCGCTATCCGCCACTTCAGGGATGAGTTTGAATGGCATGTAACACATGGTGCTGAAGCAACGATAAGAAACTTTGGTTTAGCTCATTATGCTGATCCGCTGCCGAAACCGGAAGTTTTGGCATAGTTAAGTCAAAATTAAAAAGTCAAAATTCAAAAATAGGAAGCATTGAATGAAAAAACTTATGACATCAAACACAGGTGTTATCAGTTCTCGAAAGAGTTAGTACAATTCATATCAACAGCTAAATACGAAAGAATACACTTTTCAATGTTTGACCAGCTCCTGAGAAGCGGCACTTCAGTAGGGGCAAATATTATAGAGGCAAAGTCGGGCAGTTCGACTAAGGATTTTAAGAAGTTTTACATTATTGCTCTTAAATCTGCTAATTAAACGAAATATTGGTTGTGTCTGTTAAGAGATACCGTATTTCAAAACGAAAAAGAACAACTAAATAAGTTGCTGAATGAAGCTGATGAAATATACAAAATCATTGCTTCTATTATCATCAACCTTAAAAGTGAATAATTAGGTCCGTTCAAAAGTAATTTTTGACTTTTGACTTTTTAATTTTGACTTAAAAGATGAAAGTAACCATAGACGGAATACCCGTTGAAGTAGAACCAGGAACAAGCATACTTAATGCCGCAAGGCAGATAGGTGGCGATATTGTTCCGCCTGCTATGTGCTATTACTCCAAGCTGGAAGGCAGTGGTGGTAAATGCCGTACCTGTTTGGTTAAGGTGACCAAAGGATCTGAAAAAGACCCGCGCCCTATGCCAAAACTGGTAGCATCATGCCGTACAGGTGTTATGGATGGCATGGAGGTGCAAAACATTACATCGCCCGAGGTTATCGAGGCCCGTAAAGGTGTGGTTGAAATGTTATTGATCAATCACCCGCTGGATTGCCCGGTATGCGACCAGGCCGGCGAATGCCACCTGCAAGATTTGGGCTTTGAACACGGCGCGGCTAAAACCCGCTACGAATTTGATCGCCGTACTTTTGAAAAAATTGATATTGGCGATAAAATTCAACTGCACATGACGCGTTGCATCCTTTGCTACCGTTGTGTTTTCACTGCCGATCAGATCACCAATACCCGTTTACACGGCATCCTGAACAGGGGCGATCACTCTGAGATATCCACCTACATCAGCAAAGCTGTTGATAACGATTTTTCGGGTAACGTAATTGATGTTTGCCCGGTAGGCGCATTAACAGATAAAACCTTCCGCTTTAAAAACCGTGTTTGGTTTACCAAGCCGGTAGATGCGCATCGCGATTGTGATAAATGCTGTGGTAAAGTAACTTTATGGTATAAGGGTGAAGATGTGATCAGGGTAACCGGTCGTAAAGATGTTTATGGCGAGGTGGAAGAGTTTATTTGCAATACCTGCCGCTTTGATAAAAAGAAAACGGCTGATTGGGTAATTGAAGGCCCGCGTAAGATATCGCACAAATCGGTTATCAGCTCAAATCATTACGAGTTTACACCGCTGCCGGTTGTTAAAACCAACCCGGTATTACTGGAAGCCAATAAAGAACAATTTGAAAGGGATACACGCTTATAATGGGAACCGATTTAATATTTAGGATTGTACTGATCGTTATCATTTTCCTGATCAGTTTGGTTGTGGCCATGTACTCAACCTATGCCGAGCGTAAAATAGCGGCGTTTTTCCAGGATAGGATAGGCCCTAACCGTGCCGGTCCGTGGGGAATATTACAGCCGCTTGCCGATGGTGGTAAAATGTTTTTGAAAGAAGAGATCATCCCTACAAACGCTACACCTTTTCTGTTCATTGTAGGCCCTTGCCTGGCTATATTAACGGCCTGTATAGGTTCGGCGGTTATTCCATGGGGTCAAAAAATGGTTATCGGCGGTCACACAATTGATCTGCAGGTTACTGATATCAATGTTGGAGTATTATATATCTTCGGAGTGGTATCATTAGGTGTTTATGGCGTAATGATTGGCGGCTGGGCATCAAACAATAAATACTCATTGTTAGGAGCTATCCGTGCTGCATCGCAAAACATCAGCTACGAAATTTCGATGGGCTTATCCATCATTGCTCTATTGATGCTTACCGGTACTTTAAGTTTGAAAGAGATTGCCGAGCAGCAACATGGCTGGAACTGGAATATCATCCGTCAGCCATTAGGTTTTTTGATATTTATAGTATGCGCGTTTGCCGAAACTAACCGGACGCCGTTTGACTTGCCCGAGTGCGAAACCGAGCTTGTAGGTGGTTACCATACGGAGTATTCGTCAATGAAATTAGGTTTCTATTTGTTTGCAGAGTACATCAACATGTTCATTTCATCGGCAGTAATGGCTACCCTTTATTGGGGCGGTTATAACTACCCGGGTATGGATTGGGTTACTGCACATGTAGGCCCGGCAATTGGCCCCCTGATTGGTACAGTAGTGTTGTTCGCGAAAATATTCCTGTTCATCTTCTTCTTTATGTGGGTACGCTGGACAATTCCACGTTTCCGTTATGATCAGTTGATGGATTTGGGCTGGAAGATATTGATACCATTGGCAATTGCCAACATAGTGCTTACCGGTGTGGTGAGTACAGCACTTAAACACTTTGGATTTTAATTAAATGGAATCATTAAGCAATAAGAAAAAAGTATTGGAAGTAAAGCCGCTCAATTTTTTGGAGCGTGCTTACCTGCCGGCCATTGTTGGCGGTTTGGCCACTACGATGAAGCACTTTTTCAAGAAACCGGTAACCATCAGTTATCCTGAAGAGAAGCGTGAGTTTTCTGAAAACTTCCGCGGCATGCACTCGCTTAAGCGCGATGAGGATGGTAAAGAACGTTGCACTGCCTGTGGTTTGTGCGCTTTATCATGCCCTGCTGAGGCTATTACCATGACGGCCGCCGAACGCCAGAAAGGCGAAGAGCACCTGTACCGCGAAGAAAAATACGCTGCTGTTTACGAAATAAACATGTTGCGCTGTATTTTTTGCGGCTTATGCGAAGAGGCCTGCCCTAAAGAAGCCATTTACCTTGACGGAGATATTGTACCTGCCGACTATTTAAGGAAGGATTTTATTTACGGTAAAGACAAATTAGTAGAGGCACCCTTAAATCAATAAAGAAGTTTTATACCTTTGCCCAACCTTAAAGCAGGGCAAGGGTATTTTGTAAATATAAACATGAGTACATTTTACTTCATCGCGTTTTTGTCCATATTCTTTTCGATATTGGTAATCTCGGCCAAAAATCCGGTACATAGTATCCTTTATCTTATACTTACCTTTTTTACGTTCACCATTCACTATATTTTACTGAACGCCCAGTTTTTGGCAATCGTAAATTTTATAGTGTACATGGGCGCTATCCTGGTATTGTTCCTGTACACCCTGATGCTTATTAACCTGAATAAGGAAAGCGAGCCGGTTAAGCCGTTTATGATCAAGATAGCCGGTGTATTTGGCGGTGGCATTCTTGCTGTTGCAATTGCATCATCATTAAAACTAGTTGCCACATCAAACCCGGTGGTATTGCAAAACCCCGACCTTGGGTTAGTGAAAAACCTGGGTAAAGTATTGTTTAACGAATTTTTATTGCCGTTTGAAGTATCGTCTGTATTGCTGTTATCGGCAATGGTAGGCGCTGTTTTGCTGGCTACAAAAGACCCTAAAACTACATAATGGAAAGTTTAACAAATACCATGCACGCGGTGCCTCTTAATCATTACATATTGTTAAGTGCCATTATTTTTTCGATTGGCGTAATGGGAGTATTAATCCGCCGCAATGCCATCGTGATATTTATGTCGGTTGAGTTGATGCTGAACTCGGTAAATCTGTTGCTAACCGCATTTTCTGTATATAGGGGCGACGCCACCGGCCAGGTTTTCGTATTTTTTATCATGGCATTGGCTGCTGCCGAAGTAGCTGTGGGCCTTGCTATTATCGTGATGATTTATAGGAACACAAATTCGATAGATATTAACGTGCTGAATAGGCTGAAGTGGTAGCAGCCCCCCGGCCCCCTAAAGGGGGAGGATTAGAAAATGAGTATTCAACGCTTTTCGCAAGAGAAGTTTATAAATAGAACAATTAAAAAATAAAAGTCTCACCCTTCAGGGGGAGATTTAGAGGGGGCTTATGAATCAATATATCTGGCTTATTCCCATATTACCGTTAGCCGGTTTTGTTATTAACGGGCTTGGCCGTAATTCATTATCAAAAGGCGTAATAGGCTTTATTGGCAGTGCGCTGGTATTGGCATCTTTTGCCTTAAGCATTGCCGTTTTCTTCCAGGTAAAAGCAACCGGGGTAATTAACGTTAATTATTTCGATTGGATTAACGCAGGTCCTGTAAAAGTACCTTTCGCGTTTCTTGTAGATCAATTGAGTTCTATCATGCTGTTGATTATTACAGGCGTAGGTTTCCTTATCCACCTGTATTCTATTGGCTATATGCATGATGATAAAGGGTTTGGTAAGTTCTTCGCTTATCTAAACCTGTTTGTTTTCTTCATGCTTTTATTGGTGATGGGTTCTAACTACATCATTATGTTTATAGGATGGGAGGGCGTTGGTTTATGCTCATACCTGTTGATAGGCTTTTGGTATACTAATCCGAGCTATGCCGATGCTGCCAAAAAGGCTTTTATCATGAACCGTATTGGCGACCTTGGCTTTTTGATGGGGGTATTCCTTATTATATATGCTTTTGGCACTATTGAGTATATCCCGTTGTTTCACAAAGTAGAAGTAATGAAAGTTGGTGCTGCGCCGCTTACAGCTATTGCTTTATTACTGTTTGTAGGTGCCGTGGGTAAATCGGCACAGTTACCCTTGTTTACCTGGTTACCGGATGCGATGGCCGGCCCGACACCAGTTTCGGCATTAATACATGCTGCAACAATGGTTACTGCCGGTATTTATATGATTGCCCGCTCAAACATTATTTATACACTATCGCCGTTTGCTATGGAAGTGGTGGCAATAGTAGGTTTGGCTACAGCATTGTTTGCTGCACTAATTGCCCTTACACAAACCGATATTAAAAAGGTATTGGCTTACTCAACCGTATCGCAATTAGGGTATATGTTTTTGGGCCTGGGCGTAGGTGCTTATACTGGGTCTTTTTTCCACGTGTTAACTCACGCTTTCTTCAAGGCCTTATTATTCCTTGGTGCGGGTTCTGTTATTCACGCTGTAAGCGGTGAGCAGGATATGCGTAAAATGGGTGGCTTGAAAGGTAAACTGCCTGTAACCTTTGTAACCATGCTGATAGGTACCATCGCGATATCTGGTATCCCGCCATTCTCTGGTTTCTTTTCAAAAGACGAAATTTTAGCCCACGCCTACGAACATAGCACTACATTTTATGTAATTGGTGTGTTTACAGCCATGCTTACCTCTTTCTATATGTTCCGGATGATGTACCTTACTTTCTGGGGTAAGTTCCGCGGAACGCATGAGCAGGAACATCATCTCCATGAATCACCGGCTACAATGACGATTCCTTTGATCGTGTTGGCGGTATTGTCTATTGTTGGTGGCTTAATTGGCGTACCGGAAGTATTGGGCGGGCATCATGAATTGGCCCATTACCTGGCACCGGTGTTTAAAGCTTCAACGGCGGCATTGCCAATGGGCGAGTTATCAGCAGGTACGGAAAAGGCTTTGATGGGAATTTCGGTTCTGTTAGCAATGGTTGCCTTAGTGTATGCTTATATAAAATATGTTAAAAATGGCCGTGTTCCGGTTGCTGATACCGAAGAACGCCCGGCCTTAACCAGTTTATCTTACCATAAATTTTATGTTGATGAGCTGTATGATTTCCTTATCCGTAAACCCCTGGATTTTCTGTCGACCTTCTTCTACAACGTGGTAGAAAAATTAGGTATCGATGGATTGGTGAACGGCATTGGTAAAGGTACAATTGAAACCAGCAAGGGCTTGCGCTTACTGCAAACCGGTAATGTAGGTTTTTACATATTTGTAATGGTGCTGGGTATTATTGGCGTGTTGCTGTATACCGCATTTGGATTAACTAAAGTATAAACGATAGCGTTTAAAACATAAAATGACCGTTAGTATATTAATTTTTTTACCGGTAATTGCCGCAGTTATAGTAGCCTTTTTAAAAGGCAACACAGCCAAATATGCCGCTTTATTTTTTGCAATAGCCGAGCTGGCAGTAGCAGGCTTGTTTTTAAGCAAATTTGTACCCGATGCAACCTCGCAGTTTGTTATAGATGCACCATGGATACCCAGGTTAGGCATCTATTTTAAAGCGGGTATTGATGGGATTAGCATGATTGTAGTGTTACTTACAGTGTTGCTTGTTCCGCTTATCATATTAAGTACGTTTAAGCACGAGTACAAAAATGCGGGTGCTTTTTACGGCCTGATTTTATTTATGCAGGCCGGGTTACTACTGGTGTTTACTGCTATGGATGGCTTTTTGTTTTACGTAGGATGGGAGGCAGCATTAATTCCAATTTACTTTATATGTGCCCTGTGGGGTGGTGAAAACCGTATCCGTATTACGCTTAAGTTTTTTATCTACACGTTTGCAGGCTCGTTGTTTATGCTGGTGGCCATCATTTACCTCTACCTGCAGTCGCCGACGAAGACGTTTGATATACATGCCTTTTACACTTTAAAATTAGGCACTCAGCAGCAGTCGTGGGTGTTTTTAGCATTCTTTTTGGCATTTGCCATTAAGATGCCTGTATTCCCGTTCCATACCTGGCAGCCCGATACTTATACCGAAGCCCCAACCGGCGGTACCATGATGTTATCAGGTATTATGCTTAAGATGGGTGTTTATGGAGCAATTCGCTGGATGATCCCAAATGCACCGGCAGGTCTTGACCACTGGCAGGCCATAATAACTATATTGGCAGTTATAGGTATTGTTTATGCGTCGATTATTGCTTTTAAGCAAACTGACGGCAAGCGTTTGGTGGCTTATTCATCTATTGCGCACGTTGGCTTAATTGCCGCGGGTATATTTACATGGAGTCAGCAGGGGGTACAGGGAGCGATGGTGCAGATGCTTAACCACGGTATAAACGTTGTTGGTATGTTTTTTATATGGGATATCATCAGCACCCGTTTAAACACCCGCGAAATAGGAAATCTTGGCGGTATTGCCAAAGTAGCTCCCAAATTTTCGATAGCTTTTTTAATTATTGTATTGGGTACTGTAGGCCTGCCGTTAACCAATGGTTTTGTGGGCGAGTTTTTACTGTTAGATGGTGTGTTTCAGTACAGCGCATTCCATTACATGAATATCGCCTTGGCTGTTATTGCCGGTACAACCATTATCTTAGGTGCGGTTTATATGCTGCGCATGTACAAAAATGTAATGCAGGGCGAAACCAATGAATTAACCACTAATTTTAAAGACATCAGCGGCTCTGAGCAATTAGTGCTTGGCATTATCTGCGTATTAATAATTGGTATAGGTATATACCCGCAGCCTATTTTGCATATATCTGAAGCGGCTGTTACTAATTTGATAAATACTTTGAATACAAAGCCAAGCTTTTAATATAAACTCTAAATTCTAATTTCTAAACTCTAAAAAGAAAAGAACAAAATATTGAATGAAGTAGATGGAAACCGGAGATAACAACGCTAAAAAGTTTAATCTGGAAGATAGAACATTTGATTTCGCCAATAATTGTAAAGAGTTTTTAAAGAAGATAGAGAAAAATATACATAATGTTGAATACTACAAGCAACTTGTAAGATTGTCAGGTTCGGTAGCGGCGAATTTTATAGAAGCTAACGAAAGCTTTAGCAGGAACGATTTTTCGCACAGGATAAAGATCTGTAGAAAAGAGGCAAAAGAGAGTCGTTTATGGCTCAGACTAATAGATATAAATGAACAACAACTGGCAAACTCCAGGGATATGTTAATTCAGGAAACGATGGAATTGACAAGAATCTTTGGAGCAATGCTTGAAAAAATACTAATTAACAGCTAACCCGGGTTTTTGAATTTTAACGAAGCTTTAAGGGTTTTATTTAGAGTTTAGAATTTAGGTTTTAGGATTTATAAAAACATGACTACTTTAATCATCATATCTGTTTTACCAATAGTGTTGCTGTACCTTGGCTTGTACAAGGCTTCAAAGGCATTATTACCTGTTACCATTGTTGGTTTGCTTGCTGCGCTGGCTTGCGCTGTGGCCGAATACAAAAGGCCCGATACCACAATTCCTACTTTTCATGGTATGATGATGTTCAACAATTTTTCTGTTGTATTTTCATCAATAGCTATTATAACAACTATTTTAATCCTGCTGTTATCGGCCGGGTATTTTGAGAAGATAAGCAACCACGTTGCCGAATATTATGCCATTATCCTTTTCTCGTTGGCAGGCATTATTGTAATGGTTTCTTATTACAACTTAACCATGATGTTTATCGGTATTGAAATCATGTCGGTAAGCTTGTACATACTGGCCGGTATTAAGAAGAGCGATTTTGCATCAAACGAGGCGGCATTAAAATATTTCCTGATGGGGGCTTTCTCAACAGGTTTCTTGTTATTTGGTATTACCCTGCTTTACGGCACAACAGGCTCTTTTAGCCTCGAGGTTATCAGCGATTGGGTTGTTGCTCATCCACACGCCGATCCTATGTTTTATACAGGTATCGGGCTTATCATAGTGGGCCTTTGCTTTAAAGTAGGTGCTGCGCCATTCCATTTCTGGACACCAGATGTGTACGAGGGTTCGCCAACGCTAATCACTGCTTTCATGTCTACAGTCGTAAAAACTGCCGGCTTTGCGGCATTCCTGCGTTTATTTTCGGTATGTTTTGCACCAATATCTGATTTCTGGACGCCAATTTTATTGGTTATCACTGTAGCAACATTGTTTATAGGCAACATTACCGCATTATATCAGCAAAGCTTTAAAAGGATGCTTGCTTTTTCAAGTATCTCTCACGCTGGTTACCTGCTTTTTGCAATTGTGGCTTTAGGTGCAAGTTCGGCCAATTCGGTATTTATTTATGCAACCGCCTATTCTGTTGCATCCATTGTAGCTTTTGGTGCCCTTATTTTGGTGCAGCAACAAAGTGGCAGCGATAATTTTGAGAGCTTTAACGGCCTTGCAAAAAAGAATCCTTTCCTGGCATTAGTGCTAACGATAGCAATGCTTTCATTGGCCGGTATCCCGCTTACTGCAGGCTTTATGGGTAAGTTTTATATGTTTACCGGTGCGCTTGCTAAATATCAGTTTTGGTTGGTTATAGTAGCTGTTGTAAACGCCATCATCAGTATTTTCTACTACTTCAGGGTTATTGTGGCCATGTATTTCAGGTCGGCAGACAGGGCCGAGCTGGTGGTGCCGGCCTATTATAAAATTGTTTTTGCTATTTCGGCATTAGCAACTATCATCATCGGTGTTTACCCTGATTTTATTTCCTATTTCATTTAATAGTAACTGGGTACTGCAAATTGATATAATATTTGTAGTTTTACAGATATAGTGAATGGAAAGTTTTTGGGATTACCTTCAAAATTTAACGGACGCTCAATCCATCATAAGTAGGGGAGGTTTTTATTTCCTGCTTGTTGTTGTTTTTGCTGAAACCGGGTTGTTTTTTGGTTTTTTTTTACCAGGAGACTATTTGCTATTTATGGCAGGCTTGTTGTGTTCTGCAGGCAAGGTTGACGTAAATATATCTACATTGGTGTTATCGCTCATTGCAGCAGGCATATTAGGAAATTTTACGGGATATTGGTTTGGTCATCGAACGGGACCGGTATTGTTCAATAGAAACGACTCGCTGTTTTTTAAGAAGCGATATGTGATACTGGCCAGCGACTTTTATAACAAATACGGTGGTATGGCTTTGATTTTGGGCAGATTTTTCCCTATCGTTAGGACATTTGCCCCTATATTTGCAGGTGTTGTTAAAGTTGATCTTAAAAAGTTTGCTTTATACAACCTTGTTGGTTGCGTAGCATGGGTGTGCACCTTTACCTTAGGCGGCTTTTTTTTAGGAAAAAGGTTTCCGCAGTTGAAGGATTATATGCAGTATGTGGTGTTAGGGCTTATAGTGATTACTACCATACCCCTTGTTGTTGCCTACGTACGAAAGAAAATTGCAGAGAATAAAGAACAGAATATTAGATAATAAATATACTACAAATACCAAATGAGTACACAACATCCATGGCACCAGGTTTCTCCTGGCGATAACATTCCCGAAATTGTTAATGCTATAATCGAAATACCTAAAGGTTCAAAAGCTAAATATGAAATAGATAAGGATTCTGGTTTATTAAAATTAGATCGTGTTTTGTTTTCATCGGTGATGTATCCGGCTAACTACGGCTTTATACCACAAACTTATTGTGACGATAAAGATCCTTTGGATATATTAGTGCTTTGCTCTATTGATGTATTCCCGATGTCGATAATTGAGGCAAAGGTAGTAGGGGTAATGCACATGGTTGATAATGGCGAGCAGGACGATAAAATCATCGCAGTTGCAAAAAATGACATGTCGGTTAATTATATTAACGACCTGAATGAATTGCCCCCACATGCCATGACCGAAATTGTTCGTTTTTTTAAAGATTACAAAAAGCTGGAAGGCAAGAACGTAACTATCGAGCATTTATTAGGTGTGCGTTATGCGCATAAGGTAATAAATGAGAGTTTGGAATTGTATAAGTCTACTTTTCCGGTAACCCAATAAACATTAGATGGACCCCGCGCATTACGAAATAAGCACCTTTTATTTAATTGCAACCGTATTCCTGGTTTTGCTCAACGGTTTTTTTGTAGCCGCGGAGTTTGCTATGGTAAGGGTACGGGGTTCACAAATAGAAATTAAAGCAAAATCGGGCAGCGGCGTTGCCAAAGTTGCACGCGGCATACTGCATAACCTTGATGGGTACCTGGCTGCTACGCAGTTGGGTATTACCATTGCTTCACTGGCCCTTGGTGTTGTGGGCGAAGAGGTTGCCACCAATATTGTTATCAGGGCGTTTTTGGCAGTGGGGATTACACTTTCGCCCGGCTTTATCACAGCCAGCCACATCCTTGCCTTTACATTTATTACGGTATTGCATATTGTATTTGGCGAGCTTGCCCCCAAATCAATAGCCATTCAAAAGTCGGTACGTACGGTGCTGGCCATATCGTTGCCACTCCGTTTTTTCTTTGTGTTTTTTAAACCCTTGATTTGGGTATTAAATGGCTTTGCTAACTTTATTTTAAAACTTTTAGGGATCAGTACCTTAGAGGGCGGCGAAGCACACCACAGTTCTGAAGAATTGCAGTACCTGCTTGAACAGGGTAAAGAATCGGGTGCTTTAGATTCAAACGAGCATGAGCTGATTCAGAATGTTTTTGATTTTAACGAGCGTGTTGTTAAAAACATTATGGTACCCCGCACCAAAATTTCAGGCATCGATATCACCTCAACCAAGCAGGAATTGCTGGATATGATCATCGACGAAGGCTACTCCCGGATGCCGGTTTTTGATGATGTGATAGATAAGATCATCGGGATAGTACATGCCAAAGATATTTTGCCGTTGCTTGCACGTAACGAAGAGATAGTACTGAAAAACATCATCCGCAAACCGTACTTTATTCCCGAAACCAAAAAGATAAATGACTTGATGGCCGAGCTTCAGCAAAAACGTATTCAAATAGCCATAGTGCTGGATGAGTTTGGCGGAACGGCCGGAATGGTTACCCTGGAGGATATTGTGGAGGAACTGGTAGGCGAGATACAGGATGAGTACGATGAGGAAAAACCAATTGTAGAAAAAGTTAACGAGCGTGAGTTTATTGTAAACGCCCTTGCACCTATATATGATGTAAACGAACACCTGCCCCATGACTTGCCCGAAGACGGCGACTTTGATACGGTAAGCGGCTGGTTGGGCGATATATTTGGTAAAATTCCGGATGTTGGCGAGCAAAAGGAATCGAATGGGTATAATATCACTGTGCTGCGCAAATCAGATCAGAATATCGAATCTGTTAAACTTGAATTGCTGATAAATGAAGAAGATGCTGTAGATTTACATTAATCTGCTTAGCCAATGCATCTTTTTTATACGCCCGATATTGCCCCCACGCATCCCCAATATTTTCTTAGTGAGGAAGAGAGCAAACATGCTATACGTGTTTTGCGGCTGGAGGCAGGCGACGAAGTTCAACTGATTGACGGGCGTGGAGGGTTTTATAATGCGGTTATTCACGATGCGCATCCCAAACGTACCATCCTCAATATTACATCCGTTACTCCGGAGTTTAATAAACGGAACCATTACCTGCACATAGCGGTAGCACCCACCAAAAATATCGAACGCCTGGAGTGGTTTTTGGAAAAAGCCACCGAAATTGGTATCGATGAAATATCGCTCATCATCACTCAACGGTCGGAGCGTAAGGAGGCCAAG
Organism: Mucilaginibacter sp. P4_C11; assembly: GCF_056402115.1. NCBI lineage: Bacteria > Pseudomonadati > Bacteroidota > Sphingobacteriia > Sphingobacteriales > Sphingobacteriaceae > Mucilaginibacter > Mucilaginibacter sp. P4_C11. Next base: position 91,011 of record NZ_JBFUIA010000022.1, read on the forward strand.
GTTGACAGGCTTAATAAAATCATCACCGCAGCTATCAAGCAATCATTAAAAGCATATCATCCTGTATTAAATGATGCGGTTAAATTTAACCAGCTGTTAGCGCTGCCTTTTGACGGGCAAAGATTTATTGCTTATTGTGAACCGGGCGATAAGTTCGATTTACGTAAAGTAATTAACCCACACGGGCGTTATTTGATATTGATAGGCCCCGAGGGCGATTTTAGCCCTGCCGAAATTGAGTTGGCTTTGGAAAGCGGCTTTAAACCGATAACTTTGGGTGAGGCCAGGCTGCGTACCGAAACCGCCGCCCTGGAAGCCTGCTTCGAGGTGAATTTTTTAAACCGGCTATGAAAAAACTCAGTTATATCATCATTGCCTTTGCTGCGTTTGTAGTTTTGTGTGGTTTCTGTGCCCCCTCGTATAAAATTGCCCGGCTTAAGTACGCCGGTGGGGGCGATTGGTATGGCGACCGTACAGCCTTAACTAACCTGGCAAAATTCTGTAATGAAAACCTGAAAACTAACTTTGATACCGATGATGAGGTTGTTGAAGTGGGTAGTGCATCGATATTTAATTATCCCTTTGTTTTTATGACTGGGCATGGTAACGTAATTTTTAGCGACCAGGAGGCCCGTAACCTACGCAAATACCTCACCGGCGGAGGTTTTTTGCATATCGACGATAACTACGGATTAGATAAATTCATCCGCCCGCAAATGAAAAAAGTATTTCCTGAACTTGAATTTGTGGAGTTGCCGCTTAACCATCCGATTTACCACCAAAAATACAGCTTCCCCAATGGCTTGCCTAAAATACACGAGCATGACGGCACCCGCGCACAAGGTTTTGGATTGATATACAAAGGGCGATTAGTGTGTTTTTATGACTATGAGTGCGATTTGGGCAATGGCTGGGAGGATTATGGCACTTATGCCGGCGATACGCAGGAAACCCGTTTAAAGGCGCTTAAAATGGGCGCCAATATGGTGCAATATGTTTTTACGCAGTAGTTTTATTTAACCGCATTATGTTTGCTCAACTATTTGCATTTTGCCAATAGCCTAATCCTGATATTTGCTTAACTTTAATTTGTCATTACGTTAAGAACTACACCATCCCGAAACTCAAACCCTGCAAAACATGTATCAGATAAAAATAAATGAGAAATATAGCTTTGATGCAGCAAAAGACGGTGACGGTCTGTTTATTAATAATACAGCTACTACGGCCGATATTAAACATATTAGCGAAGGCATCTATCATATTATAGAAGGCAACCAATCGTACAATGCCGACGTAATATCTTTTAACAGTGCCGATAAAACTGCCCAAATTAAGATAAACAATAATACCTATACAATTACGGTAAAAGATCAGTTTGATATTTTGCTGGATAAATTAGGCCTGAGTAGTTTAACCAGTGCTCAGCTAAGCGAAATTAAGGCCCCTATGCCGGGCCTTGTACTCAAAGTATTTGCTGTTGCCGGCGATGAGGTAAAAAAAGGAGATAACCTTTTGGTACTTGAAGCCATGAAGATGGAAAATATTATCAAATGCCCGGCAGATGTAACTATAAAGAAAATCAGGATAAAGAGCGGTGATAAGGTGGAAAAGGGACAAATTTTGATTGAGTTTTAAAGATTTATCTATTCTTCACTGTAATTTTGGTACTACAATTGTAAAAAATGCGAGAAATCCTCATCGCTTTAATTGTTTTTTTGCCTTTTTGTTAATAACTTACTTTTTTTAATTAATATTTAACTCTATGAAGAAAAATCTACTAACAATTTTGTTGTTATTTTCCTGCATTTCATTCGTTTTCGCACAAAATCGTGTTATTACAGGTAAAGTAACAGATCAAAAGGATGGTTCGCCCTTACCTGGGGTAAGCGTGACCGTGAAAGGTGCCGCCGGTATTGGCACTCAAACAGATGTAAGCGGAGCCTACAGTTTTTCGGTTCCTGCATCAGCAAAGGTTTTAGTTTTTAGGTTTATCGGTTTTAAGGTTGTAGAATTACCAATTGCCGGAAAAACTTTGAGTACTGCTTTAGAACAAGATTCTAAGCAATTAACCGAGGTTGTTGTTGTTGGTTATGGTACGCAAAAACGGGCTAATATAACCGGTGCAATATCTTCAGTAAGTGCAAAGGACATTGAAGGTACCCCAACTACATCTGTTGAACAGGCTATTCAAGGTAAAGTTGCAGGTGTTTTGGTTCAGGCAGATAACGGAAAGCTTGGCCAGGGCATCAAGATCAGCGTGCGTGGCACGTCATCAGTGTCGGCCGGTACACAACCTCTTTACATATTAGATGGAGTGCCAATTACTACCGAAAGTCAATCGAGCACCGGTGCTGCTACCAGCCCGCTTGCCGATATCAACTTTAATGATATCGAATCGATACAGGTACTAAAAGACGCTTCTGCATCTGCTATATATGGTGCCCGTGCATCCAATGGTGTAGTTGTAATCACTACCAAAAAGGGAAAAGCAGGTGCTGCCAAAATTAATTTGACAGCTCAGTTTGGTAACAGCAATCCATCAAGGCATCGCGATTTCCTGAATGCTAAGCAATTTGTGCAGATAGAGGAACGTGCGGGCGTAGGGGCAGCCAAACAGGATTTTGCTGCAGGTGCTTACGACACACTTGATGACGCTATTGCCGATTACAAATCATATGTTGATGATAACCTTACCTTTTTGTCGGCAGGTACCGACGACTGGAAAACAGGTAAAATTAATACCAACTGGGAAAAACAAGCTTTTCAGAGCGCACCGCAACAACAGTATGATTTAAATATATCTGGTGGTAACGATAAAACCACCTACTATATAGGCGGGCAATACCTTAACCAGGCAGGTATTATAATTGGGAATCATTTTAAAAGATATTCGGGCCGTTTAAATTTGGACAGCAAGATTGATAAAAATTTAACTATCGGGATGAACCTGAGCTTTGCAAATACGGTTAACGACAGGGTATCTGATGATAATCAGTTTAGCACACCTTTGCAAATAGTTGCCCTATCGCCAATTACCCCGTTAATTGACCCGCGCAGCGGTTTAATAAGCGGTACCCCTCCGGGCGAATCGGATGATTTTCCGCTTTATTATAATCCTTTGATCAGTAAAAACAATGCATTTTACCAGGCTAATGTTTACCGTACCATCGGGAACGTTTACGCAAATCTCGATATATTTAAAGGCCTTACCTTCCGCACCGAATTTGGCATCGATCAGTTGAACCAGGCGGAAGATAGTTATTTTGGCGCCCTTACCTACCGTAACACAAGTACCAACAACGGATTTGGCGAAAACACCACCTCGCAGGTTATTAATTATAATACCAATAACTATTTTAGCTATAAAACTCTTTTTGGCGGTAAAACAAGTTCATTGGATATGGTTTTGGGTACAAGCTATCAAAAATCAAAAAACGTAGGTAATGATATTCAAGGTAACCAGTTCCCGTCTGATGCTTACAAAAAGCTTTCGGCAGCGGCTGTTAAAACAGCGGGCTCGTCTTTTGAAACAGGCTACAGTTTTCTATCATATTTCTTTAGGGCGAATTATGCCTATAAAGGCAGGTACCTGTTATCGGGTAGTGCCAGAACGGATGGTTCATCAAGATTTGGCCCTAACAGCCGTTACGGCTTTTTCCCATCAGGTTCTGCCGGCTGGATCCTGTCTGAAGAGGATTTCCTGAAAGACAGTAAACTAATAAGTTCTTTAAAGATTCGCGGGAGTTACGGTTTAACCGGTAATGCCGAGATTGGTAACTTTTCGTCATTAGGTTTATTTGCTCCGGCCAACTATAATGGTGCTGCCGGCCAGCAATTTACACAAATAAGCAACCCTAACCTTAAATGGGAGACAACCGCACAGTTGGATTTAGCTGTCGATTTCGGGTTTTTCAATAACCGCTTATCCGGTAGCTTTGATTATTATCAAAAGCGTACAAGGGATTTGTTATTGAACGTTAACTTGCCGGGATCGTTAGGTATTTCTAACCCAAGTTCGGTGCCACTTAGTACACAGGTACAAAACCTTGGCAAGTTATATAACAAAGGTCTGGAGCTTGAGTTATCGGGCGATATATTTGTAGGGAAATTTAAATGGACATCATCAATAAATGCCGCTTACAACAAAAATATAGTCACATTTATTAACGGACAGGTTTTAGGCAGTAATGACTTAAACCGTGTAATTGAAGGGCAACCTATAGGCGTGTTTTATGGTCATGAATATGCCGGTGTCGATCCTGCTAACGGTGATGCCTTGTATTATCTAAATACCAAGGATGCTAATGGTAAAATTGATCGTACGAAGACAAATGACTATAACGCCGCACAAAATGTGGTATTGGGCAGCCCTACTCCAAAGTATATAGCCGGATTTACCAATACATTCAGCTATAATGGTATCGATTTGTCGTTTACCTTCCAGGGTGCATTTGGCAATAAAATTTACAATGGGGGTGGCCAATATATGAGCACCAGTGCAGGCAACGGTTTTGATAATCAAACCGTAGATCAGCTTAAATACTGGGATAAACCAGGCGATATTACCGATATACCCGAACCACGTTTGTTTTATGGTAACGGAGTGAACGCATCAAGCAGGTATTTATCCAGTGGTTCATATGTACGTTTAAAAACCATGACATTAGGCTACACTTTACCTAAGAATGTGGTGAGCAAGGTGAAATTGCAAAAGGTAAGGTTGTTTATGAATGCTTATAACTTATTTTTAATAACCAAGTACAAGGGATGGGATCCGGAGGTTAACTCGGATTACCAGTCGGGTAATATCAACCTTGGCGTCGATTTTTACTCGGCCCCGCAACCACGTACAATTACATTTGGTGTTAATATAGGCTTGTAATATTAAAACATACTAAAATGAAAAGAAGAAATTATATATATATATCGGCATTGACACTTACTATGTGCCTAAATGCATGTAAAAAACCGCTTGATATTAAGCCAACGGGGTCAATTGATCAAACTCAGGCCATATTAACAGCAAAAGACGTACAAAGTACCCTTGTAGGTACTTATAACCGCATGGCACAGTCAGGTGTGTATGGAGGAGAAGTATTCTTATATTCTGATTTACTGGCAACCCAAAACATTATTAACTGGACGGGTACTTTCCAGGATCTTACCCAGATGGTAAACCAGGAGATAACCAATGATAACAATTTTGCTTTAACTACATGGCAGGAAGGTTACCAGGTTATAAACTTGAGTAATAACGTGCTGGCTAATTTGAAGCTGATTACCGTTGCCGATGACGCCCAAAGAACCGAAGGTGAAGCAAAGTTTATCAGAGGCTTAATGTATTTTGATTTGGCAAGGCTTTATGGGAGGGCCTGGAACGATGGTAGTCCGTCAACAAATCTTGCTGTACCGATAGTATTAACGCCAACAACCGTAGTTAGCGATGCGTCATACGTTCCGCGCTCAACTGTTGCTGCTGTTTATGCACAGGCCATTAGCGATTTGACTGATGCCGAAGCGAAACTACCCGAAGATAATTTATTTTATGCCAATAAATATTCAGCATCTGCTATCCTGGCCAGGCTTTATTTACAGCAAGGTCAATACGCTAAGGCGGTTGCTGAAGCTAACAAGGTGATTGCTTCAGGGGCTTTTGACCTTACTGCTACTTATGACGCTGAATTTCCTAACGGATCAGATGCTGCGCACTTTGATAATACGTCTGAGGATATATTTGCTATCCAGGTAACATCTCAGCAAGGTGTTAACTCTTTTAATACATTTTATGCTTCATCGGGTTTTGGTGGCCGTGGAGATATCAGGATAAAATCGAGCTTTTTGGCAGGTTTTGAAGCCGCTGATGAACGCGGGAAATTTTATACGGTAACGTCAGTTATCAGGACAAAAAAATTCAACAACAATTTTGGTAATGCTCACGTGGTGAGGCTTGCTGAAATGTACCTGATACGTGCCGAAGGGAATATCAGAAGCAATACTGCTGTCGGAGCTACACCACAAAGTGATGTTAACACGATCAGGGCAAGGGCTGGGCTGGCCGGAAAACCAGCTACAGATTTTGTTCCTGTAGGTGGTACACCAAATCCGTTAGGTGTAGCTGATATATTAACAGAGCGCATACACGAACTATCGTTCGAAGGTGGTTTCTTCCTGCAGGATGCCAAGCGTTTACAGCAAAATGTTGGTGCATTACCCTATAATTCACCTAAATTGATATTGCCTGTTCCATTGCGTGAAATACAGACCAATCCTAAACTTGTACAAAACGAAGGTTATTAATCAAATTGAAATAGTTTTAAGAACCCCGGTGGCTTTATGCCGCCGGGGTTCTTTAGTATAATGGTAGTTGTTTCTCGTTTATAACGTAAGCACTTATGTCACGGCGTCTATCAAACAAGGGCCATTGGCGAAGCATAACTTGCTTAGCCTGGTAAGTGCGCCGGACGATTCACGCTGTCTTTTTAATGCCCTGGTAATGAATCCCGCTTGCAGTACGCTTCGTTATTATCTCTTCAAAGGCTTTAATATTCCATACGTGGCAACGAGTGTAGCCAGTAAATCACCCGTCAAATTGAGACTGCTTCATTTTGTAGTTATCAACTATAGCTGCTTTTTCCTGCCAACAAATAAGGCCATTCAATACTGAACGGCCTTAATACTTAAGTTTAAAATTGGGTATCTTATTTAGCCTTAAAGGGCTTTGGTTTTTTAACAGGGTAGTGCGGCTTGCCGTTAGGATAAACTTCCGGAGCACCTACTAAGGTCATCGCGCAACGGAAACCAACTTCGGCACTTGACTCGTCCTCGTCCATAAAGCGACGGGTGGCGGGGTTCATCCAAAAAGCAAGGTCATTCCATGAACCGCCTTTATAAACTTTGGAATGGTCATTTACCAATGAGGTTGTACCATATAGCGCAGTGCTAACAGTATCTTTTTCGCCCCTGAAATCGGGATCGTATTTTTTGCCCGAATCTTTAACCAATGAAGCAACTGCAGCTTTGGTAGCCGCCGCGTTGGCTGGTGTTCCGGGTGCTGCAACGGCGCCGTTAGCAGGTGTGCCTTGCGCAGGTGCACTGTTAACAGTGTTGGGGTCCTGACCTTGTTGTAATGCCAGGTAATCGGCATATTTCATTTTTTTGTTTGACTTGGCCGGATCTTTAATTGGCTTGCCATATTTGTCTTTAGCGTATAAGCCTTTTGACGGATCGGCTAAGCGTTTGTTGGTATACTGGTTACCACGGAAGGGATTAAAATCTTCAAATTCTTCAAACGATGTTTGACGATAAGTATCCTGCACCCACTCGTTAACATTACCCGACATTTGGTATAAGCCAAAATCATTTGGCGGGTAGGTACGTACCGGCGCTGTTATGTCGGCTTTATCATTTAAGTAACCGCCCACGCCCATGTTGTCACCGGCTCCTCTTTTAAAGTTGGCCAAAATTAAACCACGGGTTTTACTTTTTGCCGAACGAACGCCCATTCCGTTCCATGAATACATTTTACCGTCATCAATATTTTCAAACTGCGTATTTCCGGCCAATGCCAAAGCAGCATATTCCCACTCCGCTTCTGATGGTAAACGGTAAGCTTGTTTTAAAATACCATCTTCCATACGTACCGGCCTTACGGGTTTTGCATTTTTGMCTGTGCCGGCAGCAGCGTTAGGGCTTAAGTTAGGCAGCATTTTTTTACCGTCTACGCCGGTGCCTCTCATCTGTCCGTTAAGATAAATATCGGTGTTAAAAGGCTGCGATGATCCGTTTGCAGCGGTTGCACGACCACCATTTTTACCTTTTGCATTTTGATCTTTCCAGGTTACTAAACGCCCGGTTTCGCGTAAAATATTTTCATTGGTACGGTCGGTACGCCATGAGCAATAATCCTGTGCCTGATCCCAGCTAACGCCTACAACCGGGTAATCCTGAAATGCAGGGTGACGAAGGTAGTTATCTACGTAAGGATCGTTGTATGATAACGGTTTACGCCAAACCAGGGTATCTGGTAAAGCATTGTAATATAATTCGCGGTCTTGCGGGAATGTAATGCTTAGCCAGTGCAAATAATCCAGCCAATCCTGGTTAGCTACTTCTGTTTCGTCCATATAAAACGAGGGTACGGTTACCCTGCGCCTTACATTGTTATAGTCATAGGTTACGTCCTGATCGGCACTACCGCCCATTACAAAGGTACCACCTTCAATAGGTACCAGGCCCGGACCAGGTGCGGGGTGTGTTTGCCTGTAACGCTCGTAGCCACCATTGCTTTTGTTATTATAAACTAACCCGGTTTTTTGCGATACCGGTGGTTTACTACAGCTGCTTACCAATGCACATGCGGCCGCAAGGGCTAAAGCAGTTTTAGTAAAAAGTATTTTCATAATTTTACAATTATATTAATGACGTAAATTTAGAAAAAAATGGACATAATGCTAACGCTAATGTGCCTTCTTCTAAATAAATCAAACAATTATCAAAGTTTTTAACGAAAAAGTACGGCAAATAGTTGCAATATTTTGTTTTTTTTGAGGGTTTGCTATTAAATATTCCTTTAAAAATCCCATCTAAATTATGGGCCTATATTTATCAATTAAAATAATAAAGCTAAATTGCACCCAATGAAGTTTTTTACATTTCGGAATATAACCTTCTTATCATTGTATTTAGTGCCATTTACTGTTGTGGCGCAAACAAGTACTGATGGTAGCACATATAGAGGATCACGTGTTGAGGTGCCTTTTTTGAACATTACCCCCGATTCGCGTTCGGGTGCAATGGGCGAGGCGGGTGTTGCTATTTCTCCGGATGTTAATGCCAATTTCTGGAACCCCTCAAAGCTTGCATTTCTTGAAAGCAATGATGAACTTTCGTTGTCTTATTCTCCATGGCTAAGGCACCTGGTTCCCGATATCAGTTTATCCTATTTAAGCTATGCCCATAAGCTGGACGACCGTAATACACTTGGGGCATCGCTGCGCTACTTTAATTACGGATCGCTTCAATTGAACGACGATTTTTCAAATAGCCAGGGCACCTATACGCCAAATGAATTTTCGCTTGATGTGAGTTATGCACGCAAGTTTGGCGAAGGTTTTTCTTTAGGGCTAACCGGGCGTTTCATCCATTCAAGTATTTCAAGTGTTTCGTTTGCGACAGCCGGATCAACTCAGACCGGCCGTGCCGGGAATGCTTTTGCTGCCGATGTATCTATGTTTTATAAAACCACTTATGGGGATGATAACCTGTTTGCTTTTGGCGCCAATATATCTAACATCGGTACAAAAATCAGCTATACTACCAACGGGCCTAAATATTTTTTACCTGCCAATTTAAAGTTAGGCGCTGCTAATACCTGGAACCTGGATGAAAATAACCAGATAACGGTTGCTTTTGATGTAAACAAGTTGTTAACACCAACGCCGCCTGTTAAAGATGCTAATGGTAATATTATAAGCGGTAAAAATGATGATGTATCGGTACCGTCGGGTATTTTTCAATCATTTGGTGATGCACCTGGCGGTTTTAGCGAAGAACTGAAAGAAATTAGCCTATCGCCAGGGGCCGAATACTGGTATAATAAGCAATTTGCCATACGTGCCGGTTATTTATATGAAAACCCAGGCAAAAGCGACAGGCGCTATATCACCCTTGGCTTCGGCCTTAAATATGATATTTTTAAATTCGATTTCTCATACCTGGCAGCCAGCCAGCAAAATAGTCCTTTGGCCAATACCTTGCGTTTTAGTTTGTCGGCAAGTTTTGGCGGTACCTCCAATGTGTCAAAATAATAATGGGTAAAATTAAAGTAGGGTTTGGTTTTGATGTTCACCAGTTACGTGAACAGCACCCATTTGTTTTAGGCGGTGTTAACTTAGAGCACCACGCAGGCGCTTACGGCCACTCAGATGCCGATGTGCTTTTGCATGCCATTTGCGATGCATTGCTTGGCGCCGCTAACATGCGCGATATAGGTTTTCATTTCTCCAATACCGACAATCGTTGGAAAGGTATCAGCAGCCTTATCCTGCTTCAGCATGTTGTTGAACTTATAAAAGAAAAAGGCTTTAGTATCGGCAACATTGATGCCATGGTATGTTTGGAAGCGCCTAAGATAAATCCGCACATCCCGGCTATGAAGGTTCATATAGCCAAAGCGGCATCTATAAGTGAAGATGATATATCAATCAAAGCTACCACTAATGAGCAACTGGGATTTATAGGCCGTCAGGAGGGTGTTGTTGCTTATGCGGTTTGCCTGATCGAAAGAGAATAACCTAAGAGGCAAGTGAGTCAAGGCAAAAAATATTCCAGACGCGGGATATTTTTTGTCTTGACCTTCATGCAGTTCTTCAGCCTACATGTACCACTTTTTTACCACCCAAAATAGTATTGCGGCAGTTATTAGCAAGATAACAATAATATATATTGCCGAGTTATTCTTCTTTTGACCGCTTTTAATATTTACGTTACCCGTCCGCTTCAGCACGCCCCATCCGCTTAACTCGCCTTTAAGGGCTTTGCGCATCGATTTAAACAGTACGTAATACATTAGCTGCCTCCACAGGAAACGTTGTGGTATAATGTAAACAAGCTTCCTGTAATCTTCTTTTTCCATACGGAAGGCTATGATGCCCACAATGAAATCGACAACCACGAAGGCCACATAATAGATGAGCATTTTCTCCGGCTTTTCGCCAAATAAGGCAAAGATCATCATCAAATCTGCCAGCGGCGAAAACAGCGGTAATATGATCTGGAAGATGAGAATATTAGGCATCCCCACCATTCCGAAGAATTTGTATTTTTTGTTAAACAGCGCGTCGCGGTTTTTCCAGAAACTTTGGATTACACCAAAACTCCAGCGGAAACGTTGTTTAAGCAACATATCGATAGTTTCCGGAGCCTCGGTATACGCAATAGCCTCGGCACAATTTCTTACAATATAGCCCTGTTTAAGGATACGCATGGTTAAATCGCAATCCTCGGCCAATGTATCATAAGTAAAGCCGCCAGCCCGGAAAATGGCTGATTTGCGGAACGCCCCGATAGCACCAGGCACTACCGTAATGCTGTTGATGAGGTCAAAAGCACGGCGGTCCATATTTTGAGCGGTAATATATTCTATCGACTGCCAGCGGGTGATGATATTGGTTTCGTTGCCAACTTTTACCGTACCTGCCACAGCGCCAATTTCCTCATCGGTAAAGTAGCTCATTAAGTGATAAATGGCATCGTTTTTAAGTTGCGTGTCCGCATCAATACACACCACAAAATCGCTGGTGGCATGGGTTATCCCAAAGTTTAATGCCGATGCTTTACCACCGTTGGGTTTAGTTAATATTTTAACCAGCGGATGCCCCTCATAGGCTGCAGATACTACCGCGAAAGTGTCGTCTTTGGATCCGTCATCAACAAAAATAATTTCAAAAACGGGATATTCTGTTTTCAATAAGCTTTGTATGGTGGCAACAGCATTTACCTCCTCGTTATATGCAGGTACAATAATACTAACCGGGGGCAGGGGCAAATTATCGCCGCGCAGTTTTGCTGTCTTTTTGTTCTCGCTGTTTTGCCTGAGCGCCAATATGGCAATTAAAACAATACGGCCAATGGCCAGGAATATAGCCGACAAAAACACGTATATTAAAAACCAGTTGAAGTAATAATAGCCATGGACTGCAACATCATACATTGGGCCAAAAATCCCAGTATGGTCGTCCTTTATAGGTGGCATCAAGTCATCCTTGGTTTTGTCAAGCACATCGGCAATGGTGGTAAACTCATAACCATGTGTTTTAAAGTAGTGAATAATGGCAGGTAATGCCTTTACCGTTTCTTCGCGGGTGTCGCCGCCGGCATCGTGCAGCAATATCATTGATCCGTTGCCTGCCTGCCTGATGGTGCGGGCAACGATGCTATCGGCGGTTACGCCGGGCTGCCAATCCCACGGGTCAATGGATTCGCCAATGGTGATGTAGCTTTGTCTGCGGCTTTCGGCAACAGGGATAACTTCGGCAAGCGTTTCAGGCTCGGCATCCGCATTAAATGGCGGGCGGAACAATATGGTACTGCGGCCTGTAACCGATTCGATGATCTTACGGGTGGCGTTTAGCTCCAGCACCACACGTTGCAGGCTGATGGTTGATATATCGGGGTGGAAAAACGTGTGGTTTCCTATTTCATAACCGTCCTCATAAATGCGCCTGAGGATGGCTATGTTTTTTTCGGCCATGGAGCCCACTACGAAGAACGATGCCGGAACCTTTTCTTTTTGCAGGATGTCAAGAATGCGCGGGGTGTAATCCGGGTCGGGCCCGTCATCAAAGGTTAAAACAACCTTTTTAGGCTTGTACCCATACTTGCGAATCATATACTTGGTAGGCAGCCTTTTATAAGTTTGGGCAGTGATGGTATAATTGCCGGTATCCAGTTTTACGTCAATCTCGCCGGTTTGTGGCGTGGTAATCAGGTCAAGCACCTCGCCATCGCCGTCATACTCCACGTTTTTACGGCTGTTTAAACCAACAGATGTTAATCTACGCATATCTACACCTGTTTTACGCAGCGAATCGATAGACAGGTTTTTTTGAAAAAACGACCAAAGTCTTGGGTCTTCGGTACCCATGCGCCACAATGCCACGCCGCCCGTTGCCCAATCGTCGGCCATGCGGATAACGTTAAAGTTGGTAGCCGCATCGGCAAAGTAAATGTCATGGTCAAGGCTGTCCTTATCCATGTATGCAAAATGCGAGTTGGCCGATATGGGATCGAAGGTGATCTTGCTTTGGTTTTCCTGTGCGGTACTAATAGCCTGCTGATAGCCGATAGATTTGCCAATGCTGGTTTCGCGCCAGTCATAAGCGCCGCCTGCAAAGGTTAAAATAATTTTTTCGCTGGGTACTTTGCTGCATACATCATCCAGTATCTGCTCAACCCAGTGCTGGTTTGATAAATCGCCGGGGTTACTTAATTCATTATGCTCATCAATAGCCATAATGAACAGGAAATCGTTAACATGTTGTAATCGTACAATATCGTACGATTCATCTTCGGGCACTACGTTTTGGGTAACAAGGAAACCCTTCGCTTTTAATGTTTTGTAAAGCTCGGTTTGAAAAGTGATGTAGTTTTTGCTGTTACGGTCTTTTATTTCGTCAAGATCAACATTGATGCCTTTAAACTTATATTTTGTAAGGGCGTTTGTAACGCTATTGATAAAACCGGCCCGTAAAGCAGGATTTTTAATAATGCGTTCAACATCCTTACTATCATAACCACCCTCCTGGTTGTTTTTATTTACATAGTTTGATAGCGTGAGTATAATTGGCTTATTGTATTTTTTATTAACATTGATGAGACCGGTATCAACTTTGGTAATTACGGTATCAACACCCGGAAGGATGGAAAAGCCTTCGCTTACCACCATATCCAGCTTGGGCATATTGTCAAGCAACGAATAATAAGCCTGCGGTTCCCATGGGCGGTAAAAGGCAACATTCAGGCGGTCTTTATTGTTGGGGTGCTTGCGTTGGTGTTGTCGTTTGGCGCGTTCAAGAGCTTCAATTTCGCCTTTTTGTATCTTGAAAGACCTGTATTTGGTTGACCGCTTGATTTGCGCAAGCTCTTCTTTCGACATTTTTTTTGGCGCCAGGTCAAGGCTCGGCAGGCTGGGGTAATAGGTAGATTTAATGGTAACTATTACGGCTATAATGCCTATTACCAAAAATGCAAGCAGCACACGGCTGAGCCATTTAAAGCGGTTCCATCTGCCGGGGGTATCTGCCTGAAAAATTTGCTTATTTGAAGCCATTAAGTGAGATTACTTCTGGTTTAAAAGTATAGGTAACAAATGAAGATATGATGAATGGATGTTATAACTTACTTATGTGTTTTGCCAGGCTCGATGCCGGAAAAATCAACACCGCATTTACAATTGCCACCACAGCTTTTTTTTGCCGTGAGGCTTTTATACATCATACGGCCAATGTAAAAAACGGCAGCGGCAAAAAGAACAATTATTAAAATTACCTGGATGTTCATGGTACAAAAATACTTAATTTTTAATATATACGTACAGACCCTTCTAATAGTATATAGTTTAACGTGGCATAAAGGCAATTGTTCCGCCAACCCAGTCAAAATCTTTATTATATCGTACGCCAATCATCTTTCCGCGGCTTAGCCGGGCCAAATTTATGGCCAGTGTGGGTTTCCCGTCTCCATCCGGCCATAGGTATAATAATCTGATTTCGGCCTTTACACCCCCGTCTGGCGACTGTATAACCGGCTCGTAGTTTACTTTTTGCTGTAATATCCAGTTTTCCGGATCTTTAATATTGCTGATATCATCCAAGGTAACATCAATAATTACACCCTGCCCGGCAAAAGAAAACAGGGGTTTCAATACATAGTTCTCCAGGTCGGCCGGCAGGTAATCTACCTGGTGTAAAAACTGTGTTTTGGGAATATAATCGCCGCTTAAAAAAGGCATGGTAAATTTACTGACGCGGTAAAACCAGTTGGGATGGGTTATCCACTCCACATCAAAAGGCTTCCTGATATCAACAACCTTTTCAAAAATATCCGGATCGTTGTCAATTTCATCAAAAATCAAGCGGTTATAAATACGCTTAATTAATTGATGTTCGCCATTTGCCATGTAAAATAGATGATTACCTTGCTGTACCAGGTCGCTTAAAGATACCACCGAAATGCCAAGGTATTTTTCTGTAATATAAAAGTCGACAGCGGTTTTTTGCTCCGGGGCATTTACATCCATTAAAACCACTTCGGCGGGTTTGCAATCGCCAATAATTGTCCTTTTGAGCAGGTCAATATAGGTAGCCCTGTTTAGCCCGCTAAAATAAACGGTTTCATCATCGGCAATATCAAAAACATCTGCATAAACATCGCCCAGCAAAGCCTGGAAGCCATATAATGACGGAAACCCCTGCATTTCTATCAGCTGGGGCACAATATTGCCATGGGCATCTTTACAGATTCCAAAATCGAGCGCTATAAAATGAGGATGGTTGGTTTCATTGGCAACACGCCACTTATCGGGTATTGCCCGCTCGGTAAGTTCCTTAAAATCGGGCTTCAGTATAGTGCCGATAATGTCATCACCGGCGGCTATCAGTTTGTCGCGAAAATCGGCTGTCAGAAAAACAGGTGTCTCGGCCACACGGAATTGTACAGGATTGTGCAACCCATCATTAAGCTTTGTTAAAAACTCCTGGTA
This sequence comes from Mucilaginibacter sp. P4_C11, assembly GCF_056402115.1. Lineage (NCBI taxonomy): Bacteria > Pseudomonadati > Bacteroidota > Sphingobacteriia > Sphingobacteriales > Sphingobacteriaceae > Mucilaginibacter > Mucilaginibacter sp. P4_C11. Next base: position 106,273 of record NZ_JBFUIA010000022.1, read on the forward strand.
TTTGGCGTTGGTAAAGCCTGTGTTAAATGTTTTCCTGGCTGATGGGTTCATATGGTAAAAAAGTTTTATACCCCTGTCATGCTGGGGAACGAAACATCTATTTGCCACTTTTAAGGCGGCGATGCATGTTGGCCAACAGATCCTTCGTTCCTCAGGATGACAGTGCTTGATAGCAGTGACAGTATAAACAAACTTAACCAATTTAGTTTATCATTTTAAAAGCCCTCTAACTTTAATCCCCATTAAAACATTTCCACCTTTTGCCTTTAACCTTTCGCCTTTTACCTTTCCCCTTATCTGAATAAAAATTCCTTAATTTGCCTTGTCAATTAAAACTTAAACCTGGCATTACTACTTTATTTATTCAATGTACAAGAAAAAGATAACCGTTGTTGGCGGAGGAAGCTGGGCTACTGCCAATGTAAAAATGTTGGTTGATAATACTACAGAAAAAGAAGTTTTTTGGTGGATGAGGAATGCGCAGGCTGTAGAACATTTGCATAAGTTTGGCCATAATCCTTATTATTTAAGTTCGGTTGAAATAAAGCTGCCTAAAGAGAATATATCAACAGATTTAAAATTGTTGATACAGGAGGCCGATTTTGTATTACTAAATGTGCCTGCGGCGTTTTTAAAGGAAGCGTTAACCGGTATTACTCCGGCGGATTTGGCAGGTAAAAAAATTGTATCGGCGATAAAGGGAATCGTACCCGATGAAAATTTAATTATAGGCGAGTTTTTGCACCAAAAGTATGGTATTCCGTTTGAGGATTTTATAGTGATAAGCGGCCCTTGCCATGCAGAAGAAGTTGCATTAGAAAAACTTTCTTACCTCACTATTGCATCGGGCGATGCTGCCTTGGCCGCGGAATTTGCGGGGATGATTAATACCCGGTATATTAAAACCAACGTATCTGATGATATTTATGGCACCGAGTGGGGTGCTGTATTAAAAAATGTATATGCTATTGCCGGTGGCATTTGCCACGGAGTGGGATATGGCGATAATTTTCAGTCGGTACTTATTTCAAACGCGATACGTGAGATGGAACGATTTGTCGCCGAGGTGCACCCCATTAACCGTGATATCAAAGAATCGGCTTACCTGGGCGACTTGCTGGTTACAGCCTACTCGCAGTTTAGCCGTAACCGTACTTTTGGCAATATGATAGGCAAGGGGTACACCGTTACATCGGCCCAACTGGAAATGAATATGGTTGCCGAGGGCTATTATGCAGTAAATTGCCTACAGCAGGTTAACAAACAGTACAAGGTAAATATGCCCATTTGTGATGCTGTTTATGCTATTTTGTATCAAAAACAGTCGCCAGTGGTAGAAATGAGGCTTTTGGCCGACAAATTGAGTTAATGGTAATAACATTAACTCAATTTGTTCATTACCATGAAAAATCTATTCAAAATTGCAATGTTTGCGGCCGGTACCTTTATGATATCGCCAGCATTTGCACAAACCCACAAAGACAGTACAATTGGACATAAAATTTCAAAAACCGCTAAAAAGGTTGGTCACAAAACATCACAGATTGCGGCTAACGGAGCATCGGCGGTAGTTGATAAGAAGTACGAAGGAAAGGTTGGGCCTGGCAACCATACGGTTTACATTGATGAGCACGATAAATACTATTACGTGAACAAAAAAGGTCACCGGGTTTACGTAAAAAAATCTCAGCTTATTGACAAGCCGGAAAAATAAAAGTTGTATCTTAACAGTGCAGGTTTAGGCCTGCACTTACCATGTTTGCCATGAAAAAATATTCTTTAGTAATGCCCGCTGTTTATGCCCTTACGTTGTTTGCATTTGCATGTAACAGTAACCAGGCTGCAAAAAGCGAGGTTAACAAAAAATTAATGGGCAAATGGGTATCAAAAGATGGTGCTACTAAACTGGAGATAACAGAAAAAGGTTTTACAACTGATGATGGGCAACCGGTTACTGAAGATTATTTTGTGCAAAAAGATACCATTTTTACATCGTACCAGGGTAGCCGCCCTTATACCAAATTCCTGATCAAAAACCTGGACGATCATAAGCTTACCCTGTTTTACCCCGATTCGGATTTGGTTGAGTTTGGGAGGTAGGTTTAATTCAAAATTCAAAAGTAAAAATTCAAAAAAACGGTTGGGGTTTTAAAATAAAACTCCCATAAAAAACAAAAGCCCCCATGCTGGCGGCATTGAAGGCTTTGTTAACAAAACTAAACTAAAACTTGCTTCCTTACCAGGGGAAGCCCATGAAAACTATCTTTTCTTTATTACAATCAAGAGTTAAGAGTCAAGAATCAAGAGGGAGCTGCAATAGCTATTTTGATTCCTGGTTCTTTTTTAATTAGAATGAAGTAGTAAAGAAAACTGCGTTTGCAGCTATCTTTACCCCTGATTTTTAATCTCTTGACTCTAAATATTAGAATCTTCTTTTGCGTTCCGGGCGTTCTTCGCGGGGTTTGCCCGAGAAGTCACGGAAGCCACCACTACGACGATCGCCGCCGCCTGAGTTGCTTCTTTCGCCACCACGGTAACCACCGCCGCCTTCGCGACGTTCGCCACCACGATAACCACCACCGCCTTCACGACGTTCGCCACCACGGTGACCACCGCCGCCTTCACGACGATCGCTGGTGCCTTCGCCGGATACTTCTATCCTAACCGGGCGGCCTTTATATTCGGCACCCTGGAAACCGGCGTTTACTTTTTCAACATCCTCGTTAGGTACTTCGAAGAATGAGTAAACACCCTTAACATCTATTTTACCCACGCTGCGGCCGCTAATTTTTGATTGATTGCAAATGTAACCTAACAAATCGCCACGGTTAAATTCATCAACCGAACCTAAGTTTATGAATAAACGGGTGTAAGCAGATGGGCCGCTTGGTGCACCACCACGTTCGCCGCGATCATCCCTATCCCTGCGGCCGGTTTCTTCAACACTTGCGTTAAGATCTGGCGCGTTTTTATAATAATCAAGGAAACGGTTAAACTCAATAGATGCAAAGCGTTTGATAAACTCTTCTTTGCTCATATCCTTAAACTCGTCCATAATACGCGGGATGTATTGCTCAATCTGCTGCTCATTAACCTGTACGTTATGTACTTTATGAACAATAGAGAATAATTGTTTTTCGCAAACATCAAACCCTGTTGGTATTTCGGCTTTAACAAAGCGTTTACCCAGGGTGCGCTCAATCTGGCGTATTTTACCTAATTCTTTGGCGTTAATAATGCTGATAGATACGCCCGTTTTACCGGCGCGGGCTGTACGGCCGCTACGGTGAGTGTAGTTTTCAACCTCATCAGGTAACGAGTAGTTAATAACGTGTGTTACATCATTAACATCAATACCACGCGCAGCAACGTCAGTAGCAATTAACAATTGCAGGCTGCGTTCGCGGTAACGTTTCATTACTTTATCGCGTTGTTGTTGCGACAGGTCGCCGTGTAAAGAATCGGCATTGTAACCGTCTTTGATCAGGGCTTCTGCAATATCCTGTGTTTCAATTTTGGTACGGCAAAATACAATACCAAAAATGTCGGGGTTAAAATCAACAATACGTTTAAAAGCGGCATACTTGTCACGGGCACGTACAATGTAGTACTCATGCTCGATGTTGGCGTTGCCGGTGTTTTTTGTGCCCATGGTAAGCTCAAATGGCTCATTCATGTACTTTTTCGCTATGCGGCGAACTTCAGTTGGCATGGTGGCCGAAAACAGCCAGGTTTTTTTCTCGTCCGGAGTGGTAGATAAGATATTATCAATGTCTTCCTGAAAGCCCATATTGAGCATTTCATCAGCTTCATCCAATACTACAAATTTTACCTTCGAAAAATCTATCGCCTTACGGTTAATGATATCAAGCATACGGCCCGGAGTGGCCACAACGATCTGTACGCCGCGTTTAATCTGGCGTAACTGATCCATGATGCTTGCTCCGCCATAAACGGCAACAACGTGAACGTTGTCCATCTTTTTGGAGTAATTTTTAATGTCGTTCGTGATCTGTAAACAAAGTTCACGTGTTGGGCATAAAACAAGTGCCTGTGGATGATTTTCTTCAAAATCCAACAGTTCTAATAATGGTAGGCCAAAGGCAGCAGTCTTACCGGTCCCGGTTTGGGCTAATCCGACAAAATCGTTGCTGCCTGTTAACAATACCGGAATTGACTGTTCCTGGATTGGCGTTGGGTTTTCAAACCCTAACTCAGAGATGGCATTAACAATATCATGACGGATTCCCAGTTCAATAAATGGGTTCATGAATTAAAATAACGAATTTGGCAACATCGCCAAATCGGGCGCAAAGATAGCGCTAATATTTTACAAAAGCAATAAGTATATACAAACAGATTTGCTTTTCATGGATATATTTTCAAATTGATGCTAATTGCCTTTAAAATAGCTATTTAATTGCGGAGTTTGTAATTTATTTGGTTGTTTTTATAATGCCCAATGTTGTTTTTCTACTCTACAATCCGGTTACTCAATGCAAAAACAATTAGCTCGGTTATGTTCTTTACTTCCAGTTTTCTGAAAATGTTTTTGCGATGGGTTTCAATGGTAAGACTGCTCAGAAATAATTTTCCGGCTATCTCTTTGGTGGTTAATCCATTTTTTAGCAGTTGAATCAATTCAATTTCGCGTTTGGTGAGCTTGTATTTTTTGATTAGATCATCACTATAAGTTTGCTGAAAAGGTTGCTGGCGGTTATTATGGTAATAGGTTTGGCCGGCCATAACAGTATTGATAATAGTAATCAGTTGCTCGGTAGTGGATGCTTTAGGAATATAGCCATGCCCGTACTGCATGCATTGTTTAATAATATTCCGTTCCTCGTACATCGATATGAATATGATGCGGATAGCCGGGAAATCTTTTTGGATTTGCTTAGCGGCCTCGATGCCATTCATATAGGGCATTAAAACATCCATCAGGATAAGATGGGGTACTTTGGTATTTAGCAACTGCATTAATTGTTTGCCGTTGGTTACCTTATCTATAACTTTCAGGTTGTCGGCCCGCGCCAATGACTGTTCAACACCAATTGAAAAGGCGGGATGATCTTCGGCAATGATAATTTGGATGGCTGGTTTAGCTGGCGTCATTATCGGGAATTAAATCGTGTTTAAGGTCAAAAGGTATTGATATGATAAATGTCGATCCGTTTTTGCTGGTATCAATGTGCATTTCCCCGTTCAGGAATTCAACCCTCGAGGCGATGTTTTTTAAGCCAATTCCTGCTTTATTGACTACAGTACTCATCCCTATCCCGTTATCTTCAATTATTATCTGGATGCCGGTGCTCAGTACAGCCAGCTGCACGCTGGCTTCAGATGCATCGGAGTGTTTAGTAATATTGGTAATTAATTCATTAATAATACGATAAATTAAAATAGCAGTGGTAACCTTATCTATTTTTTCTTCGTCGCCCTCGGTAACCAGCTGAAATTTTATCCGGCCATGGTAGTTAATATCGTCAACCCGGCTTTGCAGGGCTATAAAGAGCCCATCTTCCGAGAAATCGGGCGGGAGCAAGTCATGCGAAATAGCCCGTACATCGTCTGTAATCTTCGTGATCAGGTCAATTGACCGTTTATAATCTAAAGCTTCCTGTTTTGTTTTGGCTTTTTCCGGATGGTTGCTCAAATGCAATTTCAGGGTGCTTAAGGTGGCGCCAACGTCGTCGTGCAAATCGCGGGCTATACGTTCGCGCTCCAATTCCTGTATCTTAATAATTTCCCGGGCCCAACTGGTGCGCAAATTAAAGGTTTCGTTAAGGGCCCGGATGCTGTCGTTTTTTTCTTTTTTGTATTTGAAAACGAATATCACCGTAAGGGCCAGTATCTCGAAAGTAAATGCCACCACGATGTTGCCCGGCGGAATAAAAAAAAGTTGCCCAAGTTTAAGGGTATTTAGTAAAAAGTCAAGAAATGCAAACAGCAGGAAAATGGTAGATATTGAATAAATAATAGTGTAATAATGTTTTTTTATAACGCCGGCAATTACATTAATACCTATCAACATGAGTCCGGCCAGGGTGAGGTAATAGGCGGTAAGGCGCACAAAAGCAACAAAATTATTATTGGCAGGCAAAACAAATGAATTTGCAAAAACAAGTGCCAGGATAATTAGCGCTATGGATTTATATACGCTGAAAATTTTATAAAGTAATTTAAAATCTTGTTTTTGGTTGATGAAGATTTGTAAAATATTAATGCCCAGGTAAACGGGTAAAAGCAGGAACAGGCTTTTGGGTATAAGTGCCCATGGTTTGTATAGCCAATCGGGAAACGTGAACGTATCTAATAAAAATTCATTGATGTTAAACCCGATGAGCGATAACACGTACGCCGCATGCCACAGGTGTAACTTGTTTTTAAGCGCAAACCAAAGCAAAACGTTAAATACCAGTGCAAACAGAAAATAGCCTATGAATTTGCCCAGCAGGAACGAGTTATGCGTTTCGTATTGTAAATAATCCTCAGTGGTGGTAATATCGGTTGGAAAGTAGATGTTATCGGTATTAATGGCGCGCACCTTTACCAGCAACAGCTTTGTTTGCTGCGGTGCCATTAGTATTTTGAACGATGGGCTCCTTACAGGGTACTCGCGGTTATCAAGCGGGTTTAAACTTGATTGTGTGCTATGAAATTTTAAGGGCAGCCTGCCCTCATCAGCTTCATATAAATCAAATAACAGGTAGTTGTTATAAAAACTCCACAATATGGGGATTTGGATGGTGGTGTCGTTTTTTACATAAACGGCCAGCCAGTAGCTATCGCTCGTAAAACCACGGTTAAACACTTTCCGGTTACGGTCGTGCTTAAATTTATGGGCTTTAAGGCTATCGTAAGCGGCGTTGGGGGTTAGCGTGCCTGTGCCATCCTTAAACCAGGTGTAATAGTTGCTCAGGTAATCATTAACGGGGCCTTTAACAAGTAAGGTGTCGATATTATTTGCCGATACGCGTAAGCAGGCGCACAATATTACCGGTAAAATAAGGCCCTTAAGTTTGGCAAATTTTGTTAATAAACCCATTACATAAATTCACATAAATGTAATGGATTTATTACGCTAAATGAAATACCTGTTAACAGGTATTGTAATGGCAGTTGCCTGTAAGTTATTAAAAATGAGGCGGGAATGTGGTGCGTTACCTAAGCCTATCAGCAGATTTAATCAGCTTTTCGTCGTTTTTAATACCCTTGGTGGCCAATAAAAGCATAACAATGCTTATAGATGTCAGGAACAATCCAATACCCATAGAGTGTGTATCCAGTTGCACACCTTCGCCTACTGCTTTTTTTACAGTTTGTGCCATCCAAAAACTGTAGCCAAATAATGCCAATATGGCGCCATAGCAAAAAGCCAATTGTTGCTTACGGTTTTTGAACAGGAAAATAATAACCAGCGGTATGAGGGCCACTATAGCGGTTACAGCGGTAAGCGCTGTAAAAGATTCGATATTTTTTTGCACGCCGTTAACATTCTGAAAAATGCCGGTGACCGAAATAGTTACCTGGGCATTATTTACATATACGTTATGTGCCAGCGGGAAAAAGTAAAGGGCAAACAGCACCAGGCTGGCCGCAAGCAGGTAAATGCTTTGTATTCGTTGTAGCATAATATTAAAATTATAGAGGCAAATATAGTTGTTTTAATTATTGCCTTCAGGCATTTTATTGACCCTGAAAATTTGCTTTTAATGATAATTATTATAGTATATTTAAACGGATTTTCTAATAACTATTTAAGCGATGACCCCAAGCCCTGATAAAAACCTATCGCCACAGCAGGTGAAGTTTGAAGATGCGCATCTAAAAAAAATCTTCCTCGAACATTTAAACAGCATTTATTGCGGCAAACAACATCTTATCGATTTTTTTGATGAGATAAAAACCCTTGCGACTTTGCAGTATTTAAAAAACGCTATACAGGATTGCCGCGATGACGCCGAGAACCAGATAACGCATATGGACGGCATATTTAACGCGATAGGCGAAGATCAGTCAAAAATAAGTGTGCTTGGCATGAAAGCTATGACGCTGGAAGCCTACATAACCGCCATCCGTACGGGCAAAACACCTATGGAGCGTGATGTGTTTATTGTATTTTACCTGCAACTGGTTGAAGGCATCGAGGTTACTTATTTTAAAGTGCTGAAGAACCTGGCTAAGGCAATAGGTTACAGCAACACTTTTTTAGATAAACCATTTAACCAGGCAGTTGAAGATAAGCTGATGTTTGAAGGGATTTACAAAGAATACATAACCCAGCCAGCAGGATAATTTAAGCAGAAGATTTTCTTAAAGTTTAATTTTTTACCTTCTGGTAGTGTGCCACCCCGTACCAGGGTGTAGCATCAGTACCGGTACACACAATGTTGGTATGCATAGTACCCGAAAATAAGTAAAAAACAAACTGTCTTCAATTAATATTCATTTGATGGAACTACTTGACTTGATCAGTTTAGTTATAAATCCGGGATTGGCGGAGTTTTAAACTTAGAAAGTCTTGAACAATCCTTCAGGCGTAATTAGCCAATACTATTTATCCCAATTTATTACTTAAATTTGCCTTCATGAAACGGGTTTCAAAAATCATTCTTTTCGTAATTGCGCTTGGCTTAATGGTAGGCGTAAAGCAGCCTGTGAAGGCGCAATGTGCGCAATGTGCTGCAACTGTAGAGACTAACACCAAAAGCGGCGGTAACGCGGCTAAAGGTCTTAATAAAGGCATCCTGTTTTTGCTTGGTGCTCCTTACTTTGCAGTTGCTGTAGCAGGGTATATCTGGTACAAAAAATATCGCCGTAAAAACGTTAACCTTAACGAAATGCGGCACGAAAGGCTTAACCTAAACTAACAGAAAAAGATCGTCATTGCGAGGTACGAAGCAATCTCCTACATGCACATCACAATGCCTATCGGGGATTGATTCGTGCCTCGCAATGACAGAGAAATGTGTTAGGATAGTAATCGAAATAAAGAAGGCTTTACGTTAACATTTCCCCCATTACCCACTATGCCCGAAACGCCAAAATCATGGGCTATGCTCAATTGTAAATGCCCGCGTTGCCGCAGGGGCGATATGTTTCAGGGCGGCCCTTATAGTTTTGCAAACAAAATAAATTTAAACTGCCCACATTGTAACCTGTATTTTGAAATTGAGCCCGGCTATTTTTACGCGGCCATGTATGTAAGTTACGCGCTTAATGTGCTGGAGGCCTTAGGCCTTGCCTGGCTTACTTATTTGGTTACGCACAATTCCGATTCGCCCTGGTTATATCTTGGTGTATTAATAGGCGGCTGTATTTTTCTGGCACCTATTAATTTCAGATATTCGCGGGTGCTTTTGTTATACTGGTTATCGCCAAAGATACATTACCAGGCTTATTTAGATACCGATGATTTACCAGGAAAGTCTTGATTTTTTAAAAGACCTGGCCGAAAATAATAACCGCGACTGGTTTACGGCCAATAAAGAACGATATGATGCCGCACGTGAAAACGTGATTGATTTTACCAGTAAGCTGCTGGCCAAACTGCAAAAGATAGACCCGGCTATTGATGAAAACACGGACGCCAAAAAACGGGTGATGCGCATTTACCGCGATATCCGTTTCAGCAAAAATAAAACACCTTATAAAAATAATTTCGGCGTAAGCATTCCGTCCGGCGGTTCAACGGGTGGTACGGTTGAGTTTTATTTGCAAATTCAGCCGGGTAATTCTTTTATAGGAGGAGGTTACTGGATGCCCGAGGCGCCACACCTGAAAGTTATTCGCCAGGAAATTGATTACAATGCTTCGGAGTTGAAGGCTATTATTGACGATAAAACGTTTGTGAAGCTATTTGGCGATTTCAGAAAACAAGAACAGTTAAAGTCTGTTCCTCGTGAATATAGCGTTGAAAATGAAAACATCTACCTGCTGAAACTAAAAAGTTTTGTAGCCTGGCACAAAATAACCGACGAGGAAATAACTTCAGGGGATGCCGTGCAACAGGTAGCCGATATTTGCAGCAAAATATACCCGTTAAACGTTTTCCTGAAAAATGCGCTTGCATAACAATACTACTGTCCTGTCATGATTAGATTGACGTTTAGTCTTGAGTCGAAAGTCTCAAGTTCTAAGTAAGAAACAAGAAAAATATGACTTGGACTTCCGACTAATGACTTAATACGACATAATATCTATTTTATGAAAATCAAATATCTTTTATTAGCCGCTGTTTTTTGTTTGGGCTTTAACTCATGTAAAATATTATCGCCAAAAGAGTATAAATCATTAGTCGCGCAGCGCGATTCGTTGAATACGCGTACCGGTAACCTGGAAGAAGAACTTTCGCGCCTGCAAAACGATACCGCACGCCTGCACCGCCAGATTAACGATTTACGCGACAATAACAACGCTTTAAATAACAACCTGGATGTTACTTCAACCAAAGCAAACCAACTGGCTGTCGACCTGCAAAAGCGCGAAGCACGGTTAAAAGAGGTAGAAGAAATCCTGAAAAAACGCGACGAGGCAACTAACGCGCTAAAAAACAAATTACAAAAAGCATTATTGGGCTTTCAGCAAAGCGGCTTAACGGTAGATATCCGCAACGGCAAAGTATATGTATCGCTTACGGATAAACTCCTGTTCCCGTCGGGCAGTATCATTATTGACGATAAAGGTAAGGAGGCGCTAAAACAACTGGCCGCCGTATTGAACAAAGAGCCAGACATTAACATGGCTGTTGAAGGGCATACCGACGATAAAAAAGTAAAAAACCTTGGCCAGATTAAAGATAACTGGGATTTGAGCGTATTGCGCGCCACATCGGTAACCCGTTACCTCACCGAAGTGGAGATGGTAGATCCGCACCGCCTTACCGCCACAGGCAAAGGCGAGTTTCAACCCATTGACACCGCCGACAGCGACGAGGCCCGTACCAAAAACCGGAGGATTGAAATTGTGCTCACCCCGAAACTGGATGAACTGTACAACCTGATTAGCAAATAACAAAAAAGCTCCCGAATCCTGGGAGCTTTTTTGTTATTTGCTAATGCTACGCTGCTGCCGCGGGTTTTCAACCCGTGGTATTTATGGTTTCAGCTTTTAGCTGAAATTAGGCTAGCCGTTAAATTATGGAGCCGAAGAGTTACGCTACACTGTCTTTCAATCAATAATTTTGCCGCCTCGGATTTTGCCTGTTATCAATAAATGCTATTAATTCAATCGTTTGGGTTTTTGGCTTTATTCTATATACGATAGAAACTTGTTTAATAAGAACGCCAATATGCGTATGCTTCAGCTTTGATGATTTGCGGAACATCAATGGTTGTGTTTGGAGAGTTAGTAAATATTCATTAACTCTTTTAGTAAAGTTGAATATTTCTTTATCTGTCCAATGCTCCTGAAGATAGGCGATCCTTTTACCGAATGTTTCAACAGTTTTAGGTGTCCAAACTATTTTAAGCCCCATTTTCCAAATAGCTTTACAACTTCATCATGGGGGACAATTTCGCCACCGTCGGCCTGAGCGATTCCTTCTAACACATCTTTTTGTTGATCGTCAGTTAACTCGTCAAACCAATCAGCTTTTCTATCTGATAAAAAAGCTTTTACATCCATAATTAAGCTTTCGTCATTAATGCCAATAATGGTTTGCAAAATATCTAATTTCTCTGCTTGTATATTCATGACCTAAAGTTTAATACTAAAATAAACATTTATTTTGTCAATTTAGATACAAAAACTAAACCCGCAGCCCGCGTTAGTGATAGCAGCGGATACCGGCCGTGAGGCTAAGGCAGGTGCAGTATGAGCGGATAGCACGGGCCGCAGGCAACGCCCATATCATTTAAAGTCTACTCCATCTCCTCCATCAGCGTATTAAAAATTACAAACTTTTCATCAAACATTTGCTGATGGGTGGCCTGTAACTTGTGCAAATGGTTCATGTAATACTGCTGAAACTGATCAATATTATCGGCATTGTATTGGATGCAGTAAGTAACCCCCTCGTTCGGAGAATCGATAACCCTTAAAACGCGGTGTGAGCTAAAATGTCCGGTAGCCATTACAGCCGGGATATGGATGGTTTTCATATAATGAAGCCATTCGTCGTGAATAGCTTCGTCAAGTATTATGGTGTCGTTATATACAATCATGGCGCGAATTTAGTTAATTAGGTTCATTTGGTGAGTAGTTGATTAGGTGAGTGGTTGAATGAGTTGATTAGGTTAAGTGGTTATTGGTTGAATTGGGCTATACATTCAAAAAACTTACTTAGACGCTTATCTTAACCTAATCACCCCATTCAACTTAATCAACCACTCACCAACCTAAGAATCTGTTTTATCGCCCCTCAATAATCTGAACCGTTTACGGGCTTCGTTAATCCAGAGACTGCCGGGATAATCAGTAATTATTTTTTGATACCAGGCTTTGGCGTTTGTTTTATCATCAAGGTGGTTTTCGTAAATGTCGCCCAGCATAAAAACGGCGTCATCAGCCCAAAGTTCGGTAGGGTGATCGTTGAAGATTTTTTTGAGCAGGGGCACTGCATCATTATAGTTTTTCTGCTGAATGAAAATGCGTGATTTGGCCATCAGTATATCGTCGCTAAGGCTGTTGCCTGGGAACTTTTTGTCAATACTGTCTAACGTCATTAAAGCCTTTTCGGGTTGCCCGGCAAAAATCTGGAGGTCGGCCCGGGCATATATTTTTAAAGCACCACCGGCGCTGTCGGCCGCAGTGTTGTCATTAATTAATAATAGCAGGTTGAGGGCGTCATTTGCTATTAATTGCGATGTAGCCGCCTTCAATACATCCAGCTGCCCCTTGGCCCAGGTAAAATCGCCGGTATAATAGGCCATTTTTGCATTACGAAATTTGGCATCCTGGCCTATATTCGTATTCACAAAGCTCTTTTCAACCTGGCTATATGTCAGGGTAGCTTCCCAGGGCAGGTTATTTAGCATGTAAACATCGCCCAAATCAAGCTTACAACCGGCAAGCAACTCGGCGCGGATATTAGGTATTGTGATAGCGCTCTCCAATAATTTTTGAGCATCATTAAGTTTGTGGAGTTTAAATGCCTGTAAATTAGCCAGTTTTTGCATGGCAAAAACCGTGTTGTTGTTGCGCCCAAATTCGGCAAGCAGGGCTATGTAGTCCTGTTCAAGGCCCAGTAAGTCGGCAGGCATGTATTTGCCCGTAGTAACCTTCAAGTTTTTGGTGTTGATGAGTTCGATCTTAGCAGGAATATATAATGGATTCCCTGCACCCTTGGCAATAATATATTCATAACCACGAATAGCGGCATCGTAAGCCTCGCTGCTGGTAAGCGTGCGGCACAACTCGTAAATATTATTACCATCATCATTTTGCCTGCGGCTGAGTGCTAAAGCCTGGTTAAGCGCCAGGTCGTATTCTTTTTGCTGCATATACTGCCAGGTAAGCAACTCAATATAGATGGTTTGCTGCGGGTCTTTTTGAATACGCCTCAGCAGTGCTGCCTTAAGCAGGTCATAATCGGCTGCACCCTCAAAAACTATGGCAAAATTGCTTTCGGCCTGGGTAATAAAGCTCGGGTTTGCCGGCAAAAAATTAAGATACTCGTCGGTAAGTGATATCTTATCCCGTTTAAAGCGGTAAAGGTTAATGAGCTCATAGGTAAAAGCTTCGTCGTTTTTAAGCAGTTTACGGCCCTGTATAAATATTTTTATGGCATAGTCGATATTCGCATTCTGGTAAAACTGGTTGGCCAGGCTGGCAATCTCCATTTGGTCGGCAGGTAAATTTTTCAGCAGATCGTCATAGATATTGTTTGCTTTATCAAGTTTGCCCTGCTGAGTGTAAATGGTGCCCAGCATTATCTGGTACTGGTTTATGTTGGGGTGTTTACGCTGCAGTTTTTTGGTAATGCTTTCGGCCTCGTCAAATTTTTTGAGGTTTAAAAGGGTATTTACGTAATAGGAGTAATAGGTTTCGTTGTTTTGCTTGTATAGTTTTTGGTAAATTTCAAGCGCTTTTTGGGTTTCGCCATTGGCATTGTATTGCATGGCCAATTGAAGTTCATTATCCTGTGCAAACAGTGTACAGGTACCCAACAAAACGAAAATAATAATTGCAAATAAAACCCTCATCTAATCAAAAATAGGTAATTAATACGAATGCCGGGGTTACTTTCGGTTAATATCCGTATAAAGGTGACACCGGGTAAAATTGTAGTGACATTTTGATAACCTTAACTAATTTTATCTAATTTGACCTGATTAATAAAATTGCATAAGCAAATATGTTTGGGCGTTTAAGGATTTTTCTTTTTATTGTATTTACAACAATTATATGTTCATGCAAACATGTAAAGCAAATCCCAATTGCCGATTTTTTTAAAACCCCTGAGAAAACAGTTTTTAAAATATCTCCCGACGGCAAGTATATAGCATACCTGAAGCCATACAAGGATAAACAAAACCTGTTCATACAATCGCTGGCCGATGGTACCGAACATATGGAAACATCCTTTGATGATTATCCTGTAAATGGATGGTATTTTTGGACTTATAATAATCAACTGGTTTTTAACCAGGATATTGTAGCAAACGATGGGTTTAAAATGTACGCGCTTGATATATCTACACACCAGATGCGTACAATCCTGTCGCTCGAAAAAGTACGGGTAAACCTGGTTAACCGCAACAAGCAACAGCCGGATATCATCACCATCAGGATGAACAAACGCGATCCGGCTAATTTTGATATCTACCGCCTGAATATTAAAACTGGAGAGCTTTCGCCCTATCTCATAAACCCTGGCAATATAACCGAATGGTTCCCGGATGCTGATGGAAAAATCCGACTGGTAAAATCGTCAGATGGGGTAGACGAGACTATTTTATACCGGCCCGATGATAACTCACCCTTTAAACCTATTATTCAGAATAATTTCAAAAACTCGGTAAGGCCGATTGCTTTTGCGGGCTCGAAAAATAATTTTTACGCGTTATCAAACGTAAATCGCGATAAAATGGCGCTGGTTGAAATTAATGCCGAAGATGGAAAAGAACAACGTACCGTTTTTAGTAACAGCAATGCCGATTTAATGTATGTTGAATATTATAAAAATAAACATCGCCTTGAATTTGCCAGCTGGGATGAGGCCAAACCACGAAAATATTTTTTATCGCCCGATATACAACGCCTTTATAAAAAGTTAGGAGACTTGCTAAAAGGCAACGAAGTAAGGGTTGTTGACCGGGACAGTTCTGAAAATAAGTTTATCTTGTATACCTATACCGATCGCAGTCCGGGTACTTACTACCTGTATGAGGCCAGCAACTGTAAACTAACTAAACTGGGCGATAATAATCCATCTTTAATTCCAACGGAGTTGTGTTCTATGAAGCCCATTGCCTACAAAGCCAGCGACGGCCTGACTATCAATGGCTATTTGACCATGCCATTGGGCAATAAAAAAACTAATTTACCTGTGGTAGTAATGCCGCACGATGGCCCCTGGGCCCGCGATACCTGGGGGTACGACGAGCAGGTACAATTTTTGGCCAATAGGGGCTACGCGGTTTTCCAGATGAATTATCGTGGATCAACCGGGTACGGCAAAGCTTTCAGGAGTGCGGGGTATAAGCAGGTAGGCGGCAAAATTCAGGATGATATAACCGACGGTGTACATTGGCTGATAGATCAAAAAATAGCCAACCCTAAAAAGATAGCCATTTTTGGTGGCCGCTTTGGTGGCTTCTCTGCATTATACGGCGTGTCTTTCCATCCCGAGTTATATAATTGCGCGGTTGTACAATATGGGCTCATCAACTTTTTTACCTATATTAAAGATGCCCCACCGTTTTTTAAACCTTATTTAAAAATGACCTATGAAATGGTTGGCAACCCCGAAACGGATGCTGATAGGTTAAGGGCCATATCGCCGGTGTTTCATACCGATAAAATAAAAGTGCCTTTAATTATTTTTCAGGGCGCTAAAGATCAGCGAGCCAATATTAGCGAACTGAACCATTTTGTGTATGAATTACGGAAGCATGATGTTGATGTAAAATATTTTTTAAAACCCAATGAACGCGCTTTTTTCAGGAGGGAGCGTAACAGATTTGAAATGTATACCGAGATAGAAAAATTCCTGAATTACAACATGAGGGTTAAACCATGACGGTTATGCCTGCACAAAAAACTGCTTACCGGAAAAACTTTTTGCTGATCATCATCTTCCTGGTGCTCATATCCATAACATTTGTGGTAGCGCTTTTTATATCGTACAGCCTTACATCCAAATATGTTGAAAACGAGTTCTCATCAAAAAAGGTAGATGTACTGGAACAAACGTTAAAGCCATACTACGATTTTTTTCAGAATAAGATCCCCGAGATACAATTTTACGGTGGTTTTTTGGATTCGGCTTCGGCCCGCAAATATGCTTCAACGGTTTTTAAAGAATACCGGTTTGTAAAAAAGATTGTTTTTTATGATGTGCAGATAGGTACCCGTAAGCCAGTGGTGCCGCGTGCCAATAACCTGGATATCTCGGTAAAAGCGATTTACCTGTACGGCCAGGGCAAAGATAAAATATGGGGCGCAAGGCAGCGGCATATTGGCGATGAACCTGATTTTACCGCGATGGCGTCCAAATTGCGTAACTATATTGCATTTTCGGATACGACACGCCTGCCCAGCCAGGATGAGATGTATAAAACCTTCTGGGATGTAAAACCTAATAAAATAACCTACACCAATACTTTACGCCCCCTTGATGTTAAAAACTACCGCGAGCTGCTGAGGGGCAAAACAGTATCGGAACCGTATAAACAAAATATGATGACCTTTTACCTTGAGCCACTTTTGCTAAAGGTAAAAAATACGCATCACGAACTTTATCAGAATGTATCTATACAGCCGGTGGTTTATGATCCTATTGATAGCGATGGAAAAAAATTGATAACAGAAATACCTTTCGGTGCTTTTTCTGACTATAAATTGTTTTTTAGCTCTGAGCAAGGATACTTAACCGCCGAAACAAACCGGCGCTTTATGCCCATCGGGGCAGCAGTATTGATAATAACGCTTTTTTTAGTGGCCATAGGCTGGCTTATTTACCGTAACCTTAATGTGAATATCAAGTTGTTTAAGTTACAATACGATTTTATAAACAATTTTACCCATGAGTTTAAAACACCTGTAAGCGTAATAAAAATAGCTGGTTCAAATTTAAAAGGCGACGGGGAACTTACCGAGCGGCAGCGCAAACATTACGGGAAAATTTTGGATGAAGAAGCAGATAAACTAAACGATTTGATGAACAAGTTGTTATCATTCACCCAACTGGAAAATAAATCGATCAATATTAAAAAAGAGGAAATTGTAGTGGCCGATTTTGTAGAGCGTTATATTGATACTTTTAAAATTAAGTATCCCGATTTTAAGCTAAATTATACCAGTAACGGTGTGCATACTTTTTATACCGACCCGGTGCTTCTGGGTAGTATTTTTCAAAACCTGGTTGAAAATGCTTATAAGTATTCGCACCCTAAAAAAAAGGAGCTTAACATCAATATCATACAAAAAAAAGGCAACATCGTGTTTTCCTTTATAGATAAGGGGATAGGGATTCCCAGGCATGAACAGCACAACGTGTTTAAGAAATTTTACAGGATAGAGAACCAATATAACCAAAACGGGAGCGTTGGTTTGGGTTTGGCATTTTGTAAAGAACTGGTTAATTTTATGGACGGCGAGATAACGGTGAACAGTAAGGTTAATGAAGGTTCGGAATTTATAGTTACGCTTCCAAACGAAAATTAAAGTATGAACAAAGAAATCAAAATTGCGCTGGTTGAAGATGACGAAAACCTGCGTTTCCTGGTTGCCGAGCGTTTGCAAACCGAAGGTTACAAAGTGCTGGAAGCCGACAACGGCGAAGATGCGGAGACAATGATACTGGCCGAACATCCTGATATTGTACTGCTTGACTGGATGCTGCCCGGCAAAACAGGATCGGAAGTTTGCGGCAATATCAGGGAAAGCGGGTATGATAAGCTGGTGATTATGATGACAGCCAAAGCCCAGGATGTTGATAAGATTGAAGCTTACAACTTTGGCGTATCAGACTATATCACCAAGCCGTTTAATATGGACGTGCTTGTGGCTATGATTGACAGCAAAATTAAATTCAGCCTGAACAGCGAGAAGGCGGAATCATACAAGTTTGCCAATATGGAGCACCTGCCCAATACCCACTTACTCATTCGTGATGGCCGTAAAATTGAACTTACCATATTGGAGAACCGGATATTACTATACTTCCTTAAAAACAAAAACAAGGTTATTAACCGCGAAGAACTAATGATGGAAGTATGGGGCTACAACGCCGATGTAAATACCCGCACCTTGGATATGCACATTGTACGCCTGCGCAAAAAGATAGAAACAAATGCAGATTCGCCGCAATATTTACAAACTGTGCGGGGGATAGGTTATAAGTTTGTGTATAATCAGTAATGATTTCGGAATTTGGATGTTCGATTTCGGATTTAGAATTGAATAGATATATGATAACGTCATTGCTTTTACAGGTAATGACGTTCCTATTTCCTGTAGACCCTGGCCACAATAAAATCGCCCAAAAAAGTTCGTTCGCTTTTGGGGGAGTAGTTGTTGCGATTAAAGCAAGCCTCAATCTCCGGTAGCTTATTAGCTTCTATACCGTCAATCATCCTGAAAAATAAAAACATGCTTTTTAAAAGAAAGGCCTGCCACCATTTACCTGTTAATTGAAAATCGCAATTGAGCCAAAGTGCACCAGGTTTTAGTAACGAGTGGATCTTATTAAATACCGTTTTTAACGTTGCTTCAGTAAAATTATCGAATAGAAAAGGTGTGATCGCCACATCAAAGCCAGGGGACAGGTTTACAGCTTCAATAACATCATTTATAAAAATAATTTCATTGCCGCCGGTATCCCTCTTTTGGGATAGCGCCATCATTCGTTTTGCTGCTTCTACATAGGTTATCTTTAGCCCTGTTGGATGTAACCTTGTAATTTCTTCGAGTATCCAGCCTGTGCCACCGCCAACTATGAGTATATTATTGTTGGGGTGGATGTGATTGATTAAATAAAGCTGCGTATTGATTATGGCTTTACCATAAACTAAACGCGAAAGGATATCATAAAAACTGGCCGAATTATTAAAGCTGGCGGCCATATCAACGGCCCTTGAAAATGAGATTAACGGCCAATAACACTACGTACTGAAGAATAAGTACGCCATCCATAAAGAAGAAATAATAGTACTCGTCTTTTTTCCAGGCCGATTTAAAGATAAGCCAGCCGGTTAAAAATACGGTCAATGTCAACGCAAAAAAGTCGAGACTAAAGCCGTTATCCCTGAAAATAAACAGGAGGACCACATAGCCCGCTAATAACACCTGGCAAAATAGGTACGCATTTTTTTCGCCCCAGACTACGGGGATGGTTTTCAGGCCCATTTTGCGGTCGTCAAAAAGATCGCGAATATCAAAAGGAATAGTAAGCGCTCCTATGAACAAAAATCGTTTGGCTATCAGTATAGTAGTATCGCGCATGGATACGCTGGCGGCATGGAGATGCATAGCCTCCAGTATAGGGAATAGTACGCAACTCATTGTCCATACCAGGGTAATAAGAAATGGTTTTAGGCCGGGTATATTGCGCAGCCCGAATTTTTGCTCACCTACAGCAAACAAGGGCAGGCCATAGGCAAACGATAAAATACCCAGAAAAACGAGAAGGATTTTTGATTCAGTGGTGATCAAAAAAAATAATGGAACCAGCGATAATAACGAAACTATGGTAAACGTAACCATGAGCCGGTAATGGGCAAAAAACCAGCGTACACGTTTATAAGGTGATTTTTCGGGTTTTTGAGGTTTGGTAATAATAATACAGAAGTTGTAGATTCCTAATGTAGAGGTAAACAGCAAACCCAATACCGGCAACACCGGTTTTGACCCTATTAAATGGAATGTTACCAACGCCTGAGCCACCGCGCAAAGCGACATGAAGATATTACTGAACAGCAGGAAATCAAAAACAGACTGAAGCGTTCTTTTCATTGGTAATGAATGTGCCTGGGGTTGATGTTACGTAAGCTTACCCGAAGGAGCATGCCCGGCTTTTAATGTAAATATCGTAATCTCTGGTAATATTCCAACCCTGCCGTATAAACCAACAAAGCCATAGCCTACATTTACATATAATTGTTGCATACCTTGCTGGTAGTGGCCCGCCCATTCGTTATAAACATATTTTATCGGGCTCCACTGAAAATCATTTGTACGCACACCAAATTGCATACCGTGCGTATGACCCGAGAACATCACATCAATTTGCGGGTAATCTTTTAAAACCTGTACCCGCCAATGCGATGGATCATGGGATAGCAAGAGTTTTACCGGCAGGTCATCTGTGTTTTTGGTAGCCAGGTCCATGCGGCCGTGTTTAGGGAAGCGGCTGTGCAAGCTCCAGTTTTCGATGCCGAGGATACCTATTTCTTCGCCATTTATTTTTAGGCGGCGGTTCTCGTTACGCAATAAGTCCCAGCCCATATTTTTGTGGGTGAGTATCAGATCATGCTGATCTTTTATTTTGTCGGCCGGGTTTGGCCAGTCGCAGTAATCACCATAATCATGGTTGCCTAAAGAGGAGTATACGCCAAGCGGCGCCTTTACTTTACTAAAAATATCCTGATAATCCCTCATTTCGTTGGCTTGGGTGTTAACCAGGTCGCCGGTAAAAAATATAAAATCGGGCTTCTCTTTCAAAAGCATTTCTACCCCGCCCAGTACCGCTTTCTTATCATAAAAACTCCCGGAATGGATATCAGAAATTTGTCCCAATTTAATGCCGTCAAATGCTTTTGGCAAATTGGGCAGGTATAGAGTTTGGTAACGTACATGGTAATCATATAGCCCCTTTGGCATATTGATTTTTATAGCAGCCAACGGGATAGCGCCGGCAAGCAAACCTGCTTTTAATAAAAATTCCGACCGGGGGATAGCGTCCGGCGGCACCAGGGTATTATGAGCAGATGTTTGATTTTTAAACCTGTTTTTACGCCATACCAGCAATCTATTTGCATCGTCAATGAGCAGGAATGGTAAAAATGTAAGTTTACCTATAAAAAGCAACGAAAATATGAGCAGGCCCGCTGCCCTAACGCCAAGGCCTGCAAATTGTACATAAACACCGGTAAGCAAGCCAAAAATAACAATAAGGCAAGTTGTCCAATATAAAAAGATAAATACCTTTTTTCGTAAAAAATGCCATTTCCGGAAAGCGCCACGAATGCCGTTTAATACATAAAGGTCAATTAGCAAAAGCGCCGAAATGATTAATATGATATTAAGTGCCTGTTCCGCCATTTAGAGCAAATATATCAATATTAAAGTTTTTTGTGATTGAATACAAAAGCGAATCTGGTGTAATGCAGTAAATCGGCAGGGCATTAAGTTTTCCGGGAGCAATTTGAAATAATATATTCTTTTATATTTGATAATGCACAAAAGTAAACCACCCGTTACCGGGAAATATATTGATCCTTTAGTAGATTTTGCTTTTAAAAAGATATTTGGAAGTGAACCTAATAAGGATTTGCTGACTGCTTTTTTAAACGAAGTTTTCAGAGGGCGTAAACACATTGTTGACTTGGTTTATAATAAGAACGAGCATCCGGGAGATTTAAAAGATGAAGGTGCCGCCATATTCGATTTACTTTGTACTGGTGCGGGCGGCGAACAATTTTTGATAGAGGTGCAAAGAGGGCGGCAAGGGTACTTTAAGGAAAGAGCTTTGTTTTATACCAGCCGCTTAATAAGCGACCAGGCACCAAAAGGTAGACGCAGCGATTGGGCTTATAATTTAACCGAAGTATACCTGGTTGCTTTGCTGGAGGATTTTACATTAGAGATTGACGCTGAGACGGGTTACTTACATAATATTTGCCTGTGTAATAGGGAGACCGGTAAAATATTTTATGATAAACTGGGTTATACATATATTGAATTGAGTAGATTTGTGAAAACGGAAACCCAATTGGAAACCGATTTAGACAAATGGTTATATGTTTTAAAGAACATGAGTCAGATGGATAAGATCCCGGTTTACCTGCGGAAACCGATATTTGAAAAACTATTTAACATAGCGGAATATACTAACCTGAGCAAGGAGGAAAAAACGATGTACGATAGCAGCTTAAAATACAAATGGGACAATAAAAATGTACTGGATTATGCCTTAAACGAAGGTAGAGAAGCGGGTAGGCAGGAAGGCATTAAAGAAGGTATTAAAGAGGGTATTAAAGAAGGCATTAAAGAGGGTATGGAGAGGGGTAAATATGAAGAAGCCGTTGCAATTGCCCGTGAAATGAAAAAGGAGGGCTTGCCGGTTGCCCAAATAGTAAAGTTCACTAAACTATCAATTGAAGAGATAGGAAAACTTTAGTTTATATATTGGAAAACATATCCATCAGAAACCCGCAACTTGTAAAAGTTTGCGGGTTTTTTTATCGGATTTGGCAGGCTGATAATTCAATTCTTCTCCTGGCCCAGGAAATAGTGCTATATCTAAAGTTATAGAACGCTAAAATTTCTTCAATAATTTAATAACGGTCATCATCTAAATCAAGATCGTCTTCATCAGGTTGCAGGTTAAACAAACTGTTAAACATATCCGAGAAGGCAAAGCCATTATCCAAAAAGCCTTTGTTTAATTGCGAAAATTCAGACAGGCCATGCAGTACAAACTCCATCAGCAACAAAGTTTGGTTTTCGCTCAGGCGCGGATGCAGCTTTTTAACCAGGTCTTTTAAGCCGGCAACTTCAGATAGCTCTCTTTTATAGTCAATTGCCGACATGTCATCAACTAAAGCCAGGTTATTGCCTTCGCCAAACCAATTGATAATGCTGGCATAAGGGTTTACGCCTTTAGCCTTTTTAGCCTTTTCAGGATCAGGAAAAAACGTTAGCAACAATGTTTTAATAGCTTTACCTATCAGGATGTTGGCCACTTTACCAGGGCCTTCCAGTTCGCCTTCATAAACCAGTTCAATTTTACCGGTTATGGCCGGGATAACGCCTAAAAAGTCGGTAATGCGTACAAAGGTGCCTGGTTCATGGTTCATGATCATGCGGCGTTCGGCATTGCTTACCAGGTTTTCATAAGCTGATATGGTTAAGCGCGCTGATACGCCCGATTTTTTGTCGATATATTCAGAGTTGCGGGCCTCAAAAGCAATTTGCTCAATAAGGTCTTTTACCAGGTCGTCGGCTTCAACGGTGTTACGTTGCTCGTCAGTCAACGATGCTTCCTGCTGGGTGATCTTCCTTGAAATTTCGACTGTACGGGGGTAGTGCGTTAATATCTGGCTTTCAATCCTGTCTTTCAGCGGTGTAACAATAGAGCCACGATTGGTATAATCTTCAGGGTTGGCTGTAAATACAAACTGGATATCTAAAGGCAGTCGCAGCTTAAAACCGCGTATCTGGATATCTCTTTCCTGTAAGATATTGAATAGCGATACCTGGATACGTGCCTGTAAATCGGGCAACTCGTTGATCACGAAGATACCACGGTGTGCACGCGGGATTAATCCAAAGTGGATAACCCGTTCGTCAGAATAGGTTAGCTTTAAGGTGGCGGCTTTAATAGGATCAACATCGCCAATCAAATCGGCTACGGTAACATCGGGCGTAGCCAATTTTTCGGTATACCGCTCAGAGCGGTGGATCCAGCCTATTGGCGTATCGTCTCCTTTTTCTTCGATAACACTATGGCCGTACCATGATATTGGATTATACGGATCGTCAAACAGATCTGACCCTATAACATAGGGTACATATTCGTCAAGTAAATTGATTAGCAAACGCGCTATACGGGTTTTTGCCTGGCCACGTAAGCCAAGCAGTAAAATGTTGTGGCGCGATAAAATGGCTGTTTGTAAATCGGGTATTACTGTATCCTCAAAACCGATGATACCAGCAAATCCACCTTCGCGTTTTTTAAGCTGTTCTATCAGGTTGGCACGTAATTCGTCCTTAACCGAACGACTTTTATAACCACTTTTTTTTAGCTGACCGAGGGTTTTTATATCTAATAATTTACTCATGTTTCTTTTATAGTCCGGAAGTCGGGAAGACCGAAAGTCCGAAAGTTTATTGATGATTTAATGTAGCTTCTTTCGGACTTTCCGGACTTTCGGACTTCCCGACTAAACTTATCTAACCGTTTTTCTTCTGTTCTTAATATAATCTTCAAAAATGTATTCACCTAAACCATTCAGCGAGCTGTAAAAGGCCTTGCCGCCATTGGTCTCTGTGAATTTACGCACAAACTGCTGCAGGTAAGGGTCTTTGGCTATCATAAATGTGGTTATAGGTATTTTTAGGCGCTTGCACTGTGCGGCCATGTTCAGGGTTTTGTTAACCACTTTTCTATCCAGGCCAATGCTGTTTTTATAATACTTGTTACCTTCCTTTAAACAGGTTGGCTTACCATCGGTAATCATGAATATTTGCTTATTGTGGGTTTTGCGGCGGCGCAGCAAATCTGTTGCCAGTTCCAGCCCTGCATAGGTATTGGTATGGTAAGGGCCAACCTGCAGGTATGGCAAATCCTGTAGCGTTATGGGCCAGGCATCGTTACCAAAAACAACAATATCCAGCGTATCCTTGGGGTATTTGGTGCGAATGAGCTCGGCCAAAGCCATGGCTACCTTTTTGGCCGGGGTAATCCTGTCTTCGCCGTAAAGGATCATCGAGTGTGAAATATCTATCATCAGCACGGTAGAGGTAAGGGTTTTATAATCCATTTCCTCTACTTCCAGATCGCGTTCGGTCATCATAAAATCACCGATGCCATGGTTAACCTGGGCATTATGGATAGATTGGGTCATGTCTATCTGATCCAAACTGTCGCCAAACTCAAACTCACGGCGTTCAGCATTTTTTTCATCGCCCTGCCCTGATTGTGGCGAGCGGTGATTGCCTTTACCCGATTTTTTAAGCTTGCCAAAAATCTCCTCTAATGCCGATTGCCGGATGCTTTGTTCTGTTTTAGCCGTAATATTAAAACCGCCGGTTTGCTGGTCGTCGCTTAAATATCCCTTTTGCTTAAGTTCATCAATAAAATCGCCCATACCATAATCATCGTTGGTAAGGTTGTATTGTTTATCAAGTTCGTTTAGCCAGGCTAAAGCTTCGCCGGCATCGCCCGATGTGTAATTGAGCAACTCAAGGAATAATTTCAGTAATTCTTCAAATCCGCCTTTAGGGATCTGGTTGGGGGTAAATCTTGAAAATCCAAAACCACGCATATCTTGTCCTTTCTGTACTATAAAGGAACGGATAATTATTCTGAAAAGTTTCGCGGTATGAGGATTAAAACAAATTGTTAGGTAAGAATGACAAATGGCAGATGTGTGGGTGTGCAGATTTCAGATGCGCAGATTTTGGTATTTAAAAATGGAAGCCGCCGACATAAAGGGCCGATAGCAGTCTTTACTATCAGCCCTCAAGATATTTTGAATTTTGAATTTTTACTTTTGAATTAAATATACACCAAGCTATTCAACAACTCGGTGGGGTAAATAGGGTTGGCACCTCGCTGACTGGCAACATAGGCGCCTACGGTACATGCTTTATCAACAACCATTTGCATAGGGTGATTGGCCAGCAACCCTGCCACAAAAGTGGCCAGGAAGGCATCACCTGCGCCTACCGAATCTCCAACTTTTACAGGGCATCCGGGGCTTTCATAAAACTCATAATCGTGCCATACTATCGCGCCGTGCTCACCGCGGGTTACACATATGGTACGGTTATGGTATTTGGAGCGGAATTCAGTTATCTGGTCGCGTAAAGAGCTGTTGCTACCACCAATTAACAGGTTGGCCTCTTCTTCGTTCATTTTTACCACATCGGCGCGGGCCACAAGCGTTTCGATAGTAGATAGTGTATAATGCGGCGGGCGCAGGTTTACATCAAATATTTTAAGGGCATCAGTTTCGTCGAGCAGGTTGAGCAAGGTTTCGCGCGTTTGGGTGGAGCGGCAGGCCAGGCTACCATAAACAATGGCCGCCGAATTTTTCGCCGCGGTATTAAGCGCATCGGTAGTTTCAATACAATCCCATGAAACAGGCTCGGGAATGATGTAAGTAGCCTGGTTATTCTCGTCAAGCTGCACCGTAACCTCGCAGGTTGGGTATTCATCCTCTTGTTGGATGAGGTCGGAATACAGGCCGTTTGATTTCAGAAATTCAATCAGCATGTCGCCGCTATTATCCAAACCAACCGAGCTTGCAAAGGCAACGTTTACGCCTTGCTGTACCAGGTGCCTGGCCACATTCATAGGCGCGCCGCCCGCTTTTTTACCATCGCCAAAAGCATCCCATAAAACTTCGCCGAAGCTTAATACCTGGTTTTTCATAAAAGAGTTTTTTGTTAAGGCAGTGAAATCAAAGATAACAGGATTTTTGACACGGTTTAAGGATTTAGCAGGATTTTAATGTAAGACAAAAGTCATCGAATGTAAACTAAACAAAATTCTGTTAGTCCTGTCGAATCTTGAAAATCGTGTTTATATTCAACGTATGAAAAAACTTACATTTTCTTTTCTTCTTATGCTTACGGTTTGTGTGTGCCGTGCGCAGGACAAGCAAGCAATTGCCAATTTAATGTATACCCAGCAAAAAGCATGGAACCGCGGCGATGTTGAGGGTTTTATGCAGGGCTACTGGAAATCAGATTCGCTGGTATTTGTAGGCAAAACCGGCCCCGATTATGGCTGGCAAACCACGCTTGATCATTATAAAAAGCGTTATCCGGATAAAGCGGCCATGGGGCAGCTTAAGTTTACCCTGTTGCAGGTTAAAGTGCTCGATGCAACTAATGCCTTCGTTTTGGGTAAATGGCACCTTAAGCGAATTAAAGATGAGCTTGGTGGTTATTATACCCTTTGGTTCCGCAAAATTAACGGCGAGTGGAAAATAGTATGCGATCATACCAGCTAAATATCATATTTGAGATTTGCTTAAAAGCTTTATACCTTTGGCCGGGATTTTAATGGATGAAAAGAGGTTTGGTTATAGGCAAGTTTATGCCTTTGCACAAGGGGCACATTGCATTAATTGATTTTGCTTTACAGCATTGCGATGACCTTATTGTTTTGGTAAGCGCCAGTTATGACGAACCTATATGGGGCAGCCAGCGGTTGGAGTGGCTGAAGGAAACCTATAAAGACAATATTAAAGTGAGGCCATGGCTGTTAAACTATGATGAAGCCGTTTTGCCAAACACCTCTGTATCCTCAGAAGGGGTGTCCCGCATTTGGGCCAATTACTTACAAAAGGAATTACCTGCTGTTGATATCATATTTGCATCAGAACCCTATGGCGCTTATATGGGGCGGTTTTTGAATTGCGAGAGCATGATATTTGACGAGCCACGCAAAATAGTACCCGTATCGGCTACGCAGATCAGGGAGAAGCCATTCGCCTTTTGGAATTTTTTGGCTGATGCTGCCAAGCCCTATTTTACCAAAAAGATATGCCTGCTGGGTACCGAATCTACCGGGAAAACAACGATGGCAAAACGACTGGCCCATCATTTTCATACGCTTGATGTTCCCGAAATGGCGCGCGATATTTTGGAGCACACCAACGAATGTACCGAAGAAGATTTACTACAGATAGCCGAACTGCATGCCAAAACCATCAATGAAAAGATAAAAGTAGCTAACAAGATTTTGTTTGTAGATACTGATCTGAATACTACCCGGTCATATAGTCACTTTTTGTTTGATAAGGATTTGCAGGTACCCGAATGGGTTGAAGCGACAAATCATTTTGATTTGTATATATACCTGGATGTTGATGCTCCCTATGTACAGGACGGCACCCGCCTTAATGAAAACGACAGGAACCGGCTGGACGAAAGCCACAAACAGGAGTTAGCGAATCATGGTATCCACTATGTGTTAATACAGGGCGATGACTGGGACGAAAGGTTTGAAAAAGCAGGTAAAGCAGTAGTGCAGTTTATTAAAACAGGGGCGGTTTAGGATTTTACGTGTTAACCCAATGCCTTTTAAAATCCGACGGATTTTGGCCCTCTATTTTATTGAATAGTTTGTTAAAGTACGATAGGCTTTCAAAACCAACAGCGTAACATACTTCGGTTACATTTTTATCCTGCATGAGCAGGTTTTTGGCAACATCAATGCGGTATTGGTTTACAAAATCGGTGAAGGTGATATTGGTTTGTTTTTTGAAGTACCTGCAAAAGGCCGCTGTGGTAAAATTTACTTTGGCCGCTACCACATTTACATCGGGGTTGCGGTTGTAGTTACTGCCTATGTATTCATACACGGCACCCATCCTGATTTTATCTTTCAAAAAAAATTGCAGGCTGATTTCATCATCATTTAAAATGGTTATTTCAGAAGAATTGGCCAGCACCTGGAAAATCTCCATCAGTGCCAATAATTGGTCGAATGAGTTTAACGCCGGTAACTGCTTTAACTTTTGTACCGCTATGCTTTTGGTTTCGCCATGAAATGCAATGCCATTGGCCGCTTTTTTAAATAGTTGATTAATAGGGGTAAACTCGGGTGTTATGGCAACGGCTGTGCCCAAAAAATCTTCTCGCAATTGAACAACAATCTGGTGATATTCGCTGCGGAGGCGGTAATCAAAATTAAGGTGGGGTAAATTGCTGCCGATCAAAACCAGGTCGCTTTGGGTATATCCCGATATGTGCGAACCAACATGCCTTATGCCTGCATCAGCCTCTACATATACCAGTTCATATTCGGGGTGGTAATGCCATAAAAAGGTATTACGGAGCCTGGGCGAAAACAGCTTGAATGATTTGCCCGGTTCAAAATCAACTACCTCTAACTGTATTTTATCCATCCATTGTCCATTGATGTTTAATAAAGATACATATTTGGTCAATGTAGAGCAAATAATGGTCATTGTAAAGAATAACCGCCTTTGCAAGGGGCGGTAAATTTGTATTATTAACCAATACAAATGATGAAGACAACAGACGCCACCATGACCATGACACCCGGACCGGAAAACGCGCATAAAGAAATTCCCGGCAATCCATCTACAGCCAAAACGAGCAGTATTCACCTTAATGAACGCAAGAACAACGAACCGTTGCGGGTATTAACCGAAGCAGACTGGAAGTTTTGGGTAGAAAATGGATACGTGATCGTTAAAAATGCCGTACCTAAAGAACAGGTTGCCAAACTGGCCGCTTACCTGTGGGAATATGAAGATAAGGATGCCGATAATGTAGAAACCTGGTATAAAAGGCCCAGCGCCCAAATGCAAATGACCGAGCTGAATAACACGGGTATGGTTGAGATTTATAATCAGCAATTGATGTGGGATAACCGGCAGTACCCCAAAGTTCATGCGGCCTTTACAGATGTTTGGGGTACCGAAAAACTTTGGGTTACCATTGACAGGGCCAACCTTAACTTTCCGCTTAAACCAGGTTTTGAATACAAGGGATTTATTCATTGGGATTATGACCCCGAAACCAAGCCGCAAAATGTACAAGGTGTACTTGCCCTGGCCGACCAGACAGACGAAGCCATGGGTGGTTTTCAGTGCATTCCCGAATTGTACCGTACCTACGATACATGGAAACTTACCCAGCCTGCCGACAGGGATCATTACAAACCAGATACTACCGGTTTTAAGATAGAGAAAGTGAAACTGGAAGCCGGCGACCTGCTGATATTTAATAGCCTGCAGCCCCATGGTATTCGCCCCAACACCAGTAACAACAAAGTGAGGATAGCACAATATATAGCCATGATGCCCGCCCAGGAAGATAATGAGGAATTGAGGCAGTGGCGCATTAACAGCTGGCAAGGCCGCGAAGCCATGCAAGGTTACGCTTTCCCCGGCGACCCGATGGAGCGCGAAAAACAAAACCCGGTTGCTGAATTATCTGATTTAGGGAAAAAGCTCCTGGGATTGGAGCGGTGGTAGAAAGATAATTTGCTTTGTTTTCAGTTGGCTGTGTCCTCACAGCCAACTTTTGCCGTATAGATGTTTATTCCTTTTTAGTTTTTTTCTTTCTCAAGTACTTGCTAAAAACATTAATATACCTGTCGTCAAATTTCACTTTAGTTATATCTTCGAAATTAATTTTATCCGGGCTGTCTGAAATGAAACCTTCGGCATCAAAATACTCAATGTGGACCTTTTTTGTGGTGATTTTCAAGATTGGGCCGATACTAAAGATAATGTTGGTTGGATCTTCAACCTCGACAATAACATTCAGCCCGGTAGCTTGTATACTTTTGAAAACTGATTGCCAATTGCTCAAATCAATTTTATAGCCGATACCTACTTTGGCCGCTTCGCCTTCGGCTATCATGATTTGTTTAAAACACTTGTCGAACTTATTATGCCTGATCTTCTTTAATTGGTTAACAGG
The DNA here is from genome assembly GCF_056402115.1 of Mucilaginibacter sp. P4_C11. Classification (NCBI taxonomy): domain Bacteria; kingdom Pseudomonadati; phylum Bacteroidota; class Sphingobacteriia; order Sphingobacteriales; family Sphingobacteriaceae; genus Mucilaginibacter; species Mucilaginibacter sp. P4_C11. Next base: position 136,795 of record NZ_JBFUIA010000022.1, read on the forward strand.
AAGCACAACGTAACCATGCAGTGTAAAGTCGCCTGCTTCGTGCAGCAAAATAAGATCATCAGAAAAATCAAGAATATATCCGCTGCTGGTTTCGTCGACTCCGTGGGCTACCGTTCGCGTAATTTTGACGTAATTGCCTAAATGAAGTTTTAATTTATCAGCGATCATAAATGATAAGTTTTGCCTTAAAGATATAATAATACCTGTGATTGGCCGAGGTAAACTGCCTGTGAGGCAGGCAAGCGCATTAAATATTTATTGACGATGACCTGTTATTTAACTAGCTAAGGTAACAAGCTTATAATGTAAAAATAGCTATAACCATCAAACGATACCTTGTGTTTATGCATAGCCCAGGTAAAAAGATCCCAGCCCTTTAGGCTCCTTGCCTGGGCCAACAACAGGCGCAAACATTTAGATGCGTTTGAATTGCGAACAACAATAATTTAGTGTTAACCATGTTTAATTATAACATATTAATTATCAGCTGCTTAAAAATAAAATCCGTAAAATGTGTTAAGTTATGTTAACCCAGTTTGATGCGTTTGTCCTTAGGGTACGAGCATACAGCCGACGGTAGAAATAAAAATAGCGGAGAAGAAAACCTCACCGCCATAAAAAGTCTTTAATAAAACCCGAACCGGGCAACACGACCTGGCAACAGAAATCAAAAAGGTTTGCCCGCTGCAAGCTCTTTGTTAGCCCATTTAACAGCCAATTCCTCGCGGAACTTTGCGTATTTCTCCTTAAAAGCCATCTTGAGCAAGCTATCTACGCCGCCTTTAATTGCCAGGTTGTACAAGCTGGCGGCTTTGCGGGTCATGGACGCATCCCAGGCACGCAGGCTTAATGAATAGGAGCCGTCAATATATTTCATCCAGTGCCAATATCCGGTAGGCATAAACAGGGTATCGCCGTGCTCTAAAAATACTTCGGTACCTTCTACACCGTCCAGTGCAGGGAATTTTTTTACATCGGGGTTCAGCACATCATAATCCTCCAGCGCATAGGTAGCGTTAGGGATGCAGTACAGGCGGCGTTTCCATTTATTTTCAAATAATATAACGTGCTTACGCCCGCCAAAATGGGTGTGGAAAATGTGGGGTAAATCGATATCATAATGTAAAAACGTTACCGAGTTTGATCCACCGAAGAACATGCCGGGCATGCTTTCTAAAAAGCCACCCATGAGGTCTTTGGGTAATACAATATCATTTAATAATTGGGGCGCCTGTTTGAAAATATTGAAAAAGAAGATACGCAACTCTGTGGGTTTACTGCGTATCAGATCAATATACTCATCAAAAGGCATTTCGGTAGCCGATGAATTGATAGGTTTTGATGGATCGGCTTTGGAGTTATCGTACAAGGGCACCACCTTATTGCCAACAACGCTCTTAAGATATTCTGGTGTCCATTTTTCGCGGGCGGGCCATGTTTTGGTGAGCCCCTTGATTACTAATGGACGGCGCGGGTTTAAATAATTGTTCTTGAAATCCTCCGGAGAGATATTTTCAACAGTATCAATCGGCTTAAGTATAAAACTCATAAATGTTACCTTCCGGTTGGGTTAAATTTAATTAGGGATACTACAGTATTACCAAAAAGTAAACAAAGGAACGAAATAAAACACCAAAAGGTAACCGGGTGATGTCAAAAAAAATGTACCCGCTTCATCATTTACTCATAAACATAGCCTATTTGGCATGGTTAACGGCCAGTTTTTCGTTCCAACCCATATAATACTTTGCGCTTAGTTGTTTCTTAATTGGAGTATCAAGTTGCCAAAAAGTGACCACATTTGATACCAGTTAAAAGAAGAGACCGGCGGCTATATTATCAGCGTAAAGCTTGCCGGCGGCTGTCAGATAGATGATACCATCCTTTTCAATAATCCATTCTTTATCAAAAAACTCGCGGGCCTCTATTTGCAACTGATCTGATGCGCCTTTGGCTATGGCATTCAAGCGGTTTAAATCCAGCCCCCACATGGTGCGGATGGAGGTCATGATGTATTCGTTCAGTCGGTTATTTTCGGTGAGGGTTTCCGTTTCGGCAGGTATTTTACCGCTGATGATGGCTTTAGTATATTTAGCGTTATTGGCAATATTCCATTGCCTTACCTCACCGTTATAGGAGTGTGCCGATGGGCCGATGCCCAGGTATTTAACCCCCTGCCAGTAGTTGGAGTTATGTTTTGAATATTTACCAGGTAGGGCAAAGTTTGATATTTCGTAATGCTCAAAACCATGCTCGGCCATGGCTTGCATCAAAACCATAAATTGGGCCGCGCTTTGCTGGTCGTTCATGGGCGGCTGTTTTTTTTTGCTGATGAAGGCTGCCAGGGCGGTTTGTGGCTCTACCGTCATGGAATAAGCAGATATGTGCGGGATAGACAATTCAAAAATCCTATCCAGGTTTTGCTTCCACTTGGTGTCGGTAAGTAGGGGGTAACCATAAATTAAATCGGCCGTAATGTTTTCAAAACCGGCATCCTGTACCCTTTTTACAGCCGTTTCAGATTCGCGGGCCCGGTGGGCGCGGTTCATCCAAACCAAATCCTCGTCAAAAAACGATTGGATGCCTATACTAAATCGGTTTACATCGGTCTGTTTAAACGCTTTTACTTTGGCCACATCCAAATCATCCGGATTGGCTTCCAGCGTAATTTCGGCATCTGAGGCCACGGTATGCAGTTCTGTTATGGTATTAATAAGCAGGTGAATTTCATCCGCTGCCAGTACCGAAGGTGTGCCACCACCAAAGTAGATTGTCTCAACTGTTTCGCCGTTTAGGAAACTTTTTTGTAGCTTAATTTCGGTTACCAGTGCTTGTACCAATTCATCTTTATACTTTGGCGACGTACTAAAATGAAAATCGCAGTAATGACAAGCTTGTTTGCAAAAGGGTATATGTATATAGATGCCTGCCATTATTTTTAGTGCTTAAACGGCAAAGGTAAGCGCAAATAGGCTTTTAATGCACACATAAAATCATCTTACTAAATCAACGGCTATTTTAACGTCTTGCCGGTGGAAGCCCCGCATCACCAGCCTCGTCGACTTTTCCGGGAATACCGATATTTCCCGGAAAATTAACCTGTATATCTTTTTGCCCTTTCGGTATCTCTATCCCCTCTTTATCAAACTCAATATATATTGCCAGCATCACGCTGCTTTTCAACCCTTGCCATTTAGAGATATCGTCGGCCCAAAATAAAGCCTTAAATTCGATGGCCGAGTCGCTAAAGTTATTTAGAAAGACTGTTGGGGCCGGGCTTTTCATAATATCATTATTGGCCTTTATAATCCCGTTAAGAATGCTCTCAACTTTAATTACGTCTGCGCCGTAGGCAACCCTTATCAGTAGTTCCACCCGGCGGTTGTTATTGCTTAAGGTCCAGTTTATCACGTGTTGAGATATAAGGTCGCCGTTGGGTACAATAAGTTCCGATCCATCGCCACATTCAATTTTGCTTGACCGGATTCCAATTTCTTTAATTGTGCCCGATTTGCCGCTTACCTCAATAACATCGCCTACCTGCACCGGTTTTTCAAAAGCCAGTATAACGCCCGATACCAGGTTGTTTACTATATTTTGTAAACCGAAACCAATACCTACGCCCAATGCACCAATAATGATAGTTACCCTATCCATAGGGATACCCGCAGCTGTTATGGCTACAAAAAAGCCAACCACAAACACGGTTAACCTGATGAGTAATATTGACGAACGGGTTTTTTTAGCCTGCGGAGTCAGCTTGGTTTGCTGTCCTGCAAAATCATAAAAATAACTGATCACCCTTGCTACCAGGCCAGATAACCATATAACGGCCACAAACACCAAAATGCTGCGGAAGGTAAATGCGGTGCTGCTTACCTGGTGCGGCGAGTTTAAAAAATCATTTGCCTGGTCATATATATAATCGTCGATGGCCAGGTTTTTAGCCAAAGCCACAAACCATAATATACCAATAATTTTAACCAGGAAACCTTTTGATTTTTTTTGTAGCTCTTTAAAATCAAGAAAAGATGTAATGTTATGTCCTGATTTTTTGTTGCCCTCTAATTGTAAAAACAAGCTTTCCATCAGTATTTGCAACAGTATATAAAAGCCCATGGCCAGGCACAGGTTTAAAGTAGCAGTAACACTGAATATTTTGGCCAGGCTAAACCGCCCCGTAATGTTTAGGAGTATGGCAAACCCATGCAGCGCTATAAATACTTTTAATATCAACTGCATATAAGGCGGGTACGCTTGTGCTGTTTGTTTTACCTGTTTAAGTAGCTGCAACGAATAATAGATTACTACTCCGGATAACAGCAACAATAAAATCCTGTCTGTGTAGGTTATCAAAACCATAAGGCTGCTGATGCAAAAAAATGTAGCAGCTATAAATAACACATAATAGATTTTATATAGCGGCCTGGGCCAGTTGTTTTTAATCAACAAGCCAATACTTGCCATCATGATTAAAAACATGGTATGCGTAAATGCCTGGGTAGGATGATCATACAGGTAAGGTGATACCAGGCTAAAAACAGTTAAGGTTGATAGGTACGGATACTTTACTATGTAATTTGTTTGTTCAAATATGCCATCGCATTCACTGTTCAATTTTGCCACTTTTTTGCGGCTATTGTAAATCCATCCAAAAAAGGCAACCAATATCAATAAATTTACAATGTGGGCAACAAAGTTTGATTTGTTGGTTATAAAGTAGGCGTAAAGCAGGTAAATCAAGCGGCCGGTCTTTGTAAAAGCAACACTTAGGGTGTTAGGCGTTTTACTTGGGTGTGGGTTCCAGATAAAGCCATATTCATTGGTAAGTGCATTAATTGTAAATTCGTGAATTTTTAAATCTATCCTGTCATCAAGGTCAATTAGCAAAATGGATAAGGCTGATACCCTGTTTTCGAGCAGGCCAATCCTGATCATCGATTTTTTGGCGCCGTTATCTAAATTTTGCCATTTGGTATCCAGGTCTTGCACCTGTGCAATGGTTTTGGCTCGAAGGCTGCTATCTGAAGGGGCATTGCGCAAAACAGTATCCGACTTAAATTCAGATACCTTGTCGTTAATGGCATCAAGCTGATTGTTGTAAATAGTTATCCGGTCTTCCCATGAGTCCATTTGACTTTTAAGATGATCAATAATGTCCCTGATGGTAACCAGGTTTCCCAATGTAGATGAACGATCGATGGCGTTACGCATCAAGGCCATCCGTTTCTCTAAAGTAGGTAGCTCCTGGCTTATCTCTAAAGTGTCGAAACCGCGCGACAGATCTGAATTTGTTTCCACGTATGAGGTAGTATAATCCTCAATTTTACCAAGCAGTATATTTACCGAACCATCTACATTCTTAAACGAACGARTTACAGAATCTCTTCGCAAAACCTTCTTCCGTAACGAGTCTCTTACAGATAGGTGGGCCTTCTTTTTTTTGACCTGGGCGGGGCAGTCCTGAGTTAATGCCAGTATAGCAATTAAAAAGAGGCAGATGGTTTTAAATAGGTTTTGCATTATCAATTATACGTAATAGATATTGTTGAAGTATTGCCGGTAGCCAAATAGTTTTTAAACTATCGGGAGTTTGAATAATTATACTGATAACGGTATTAACAGAGCAATTGTGTTTGCTGTTTTTATTATTTAACGAGAACAGGGTAAAGGGAGAGGAAGATTAGCGCTAAGTTTAAATTTTCAAGTATTTGATTGTAATAAGTAGATGTAATTTTTATACCTAAGTGTCGAATTTAAAGAACAACGTAAATCGCTCGCTTAAGTTAATAAAATCGCGTGCGCTGATTAAGGTATATTTCTCCGGTGTTAGAAGTGATGCCCCGTTTTTTTTGATTGCTTACGGGACGTTAAGTACCGGCTATCATTCACTACAATATTTAATGCAAATTGTTAGTATGCAAAAGAGTTAGTGAAAAAGTATAAATATATGATTATCGTTTAAAACGTATTAAATATCAAAATTTATCTGTGTTGTATTTTGATTTATCAAAACTGTTAATTGATATTATGATATATATAATGACATAGATTAAGCACCATGCTGTCATGCAAAATAGTGCTATTTGAAAC
>NZ_JBFUIA010000023.1:0-138090 GCF_056402115.1 Mucilaginibacter sp. P4_C11
AATAGGTAGGTTTTCTTAGCCATATTTGAACTCTACCATGAATAAAAAAAGCCGGACTTTCGTCCGGCCATGGTATCGTTCGCAAATATTATTGCTGGCAGGTTGCACCTCTGCAGAGCCTGGGTACTCTTATATCTGCATTTGCTATATACTGCTTTTTTTAACTAATTCCACCAACTATTTTTGGCATCATTACCGATATTACTATCCCTGCGTTTTATTTTACCTAACCGAATAGCATTTTAGATAGACTACTACCCCCTCAGCTTATCCAGCAAGTCGCTTAACTGCGCGGCTTCGTCTGGCGTAAGGTTATCTTCAAGAATTTTGCGCGTTTTAAACTCTTCATCCATTTTGGCAAGGGTTTGAAGGCCAAGGTCGCTTATGCGGATGTCAACAGCCCGGCGGTCTTTATTGTTGGTGCAACGCGAAACCAATTCTTTTTGGATAAGGCGATCAACAATACGGCTGGCGTCAGACATTTTATCAATCATCCTTTCTTTCAATAAATTAATAGTGGCGGGCTTAGGGTACTGCCCCCTTAGTATCCGCAGGATATTAAATTGCTGCTGGGTAAGGTTATACTTATCAAAATGGCAACGGAAAGCATTGTTTAACCAGCCAGAAGTGTAGGCAATGTTGATGACTACCTTGTGGTAATTGTCCTCGAATTTGTTGCTTTGTATCTCGTCGTCTATCCGCATAATAGTTTATAATAACCAAAGTACAAATATGTTTATTTATTTTTAAATTGAGGTAAACTAATCGGGTATTGCCTTTTGCCCCGGCTCGTCCTCAGGGTTAACGTCGTTGCTATTTGTTTGGGTTTTACCATAATCCCATGGGCAGTGCAGGCATTTATTTTTGCAGCAATAACCGCGCGTTAAATGATACTGCTTCGTGAAAACAAAGTTGCCGTCCTGGTTAATGTAATAATCTGTCCCTTCCTGCAACATCAGTTGAGTATTTTTACAAATATCTCATCTTTAAAATAATTCTTCAAATGCCGGCCATCGCCGTGCAGTGTCCATACCTGTTTGGGCTGGGTACGGGTAATGGTTTCCAGGATATCCTTCCAATCCACATGGTCGGATATAAAAAGGGTATCCTGGGTATTTACCTGCAGGTTTTTCCATCCCGATGCAAATAATCGCTTTACGCCTGTGGCCCTTATGTAGCTATCAAACGTAAACGGCGGTACAATGTATACAAATTCATCCTGTACTTTCATTAGCTTGCGGCCATAAACCTGGTATTTGCCAGGGCGGTAACCCATGTTTTCGTAAATAGCATTAATGGGCATGATTTTATGATGCACCAAAATTTTTTTGCGCGGGGCGTGCTCGGTTATCAGGTTAATAAGCCGCTGGCTTTTGCCCAGGCCGTAAGCGCCCAATAAAATATTGATTTTGATATCGTTAATCTTTTTAATCTCCTCAACCGGATCGGGATGTATAACGGCAGGGTCGGCAAAGGTACTTTCAGTTATAAGAACATCGGTTTTAACCCATTCTATGGGTTCGCAGGTGGCATCTGGTTGTAGTTTATAGTCGCCGGTATACAGGTAACAGGTACCCTCGTGCTCCATAAGTATTTGTGCCGAACCGAGCATATGACCTGCTGGTATAAAAGTAATTTGCACCTTGCCTATAGTAAAAGGCTGGTTAAATGGTACAATATGAAAAACTTTGGCGGCAGTGCGTTCATACCTTAACTGCATTACGGTTGCCGTGGCGCGGGTACAATACACATCAGTATTGCCGCTGATGGCATGATCGGCGTGGGCGTGTGTGATAACGGCGTTTTTAGCAGGTAGTTTAGGGTCGAGGTAAAAATCGCCATACTTGCAGTAAAGGCCTTTATCATCTATAAGTACAAAATCGTCGAGTATCATTTTCAGGAGCTAAAAGCTTAAGGCGCAAAGCTAAAAGCTAATGTTTAATTCATTATAAGTTATGGGCCAGGGCCAAATATTTTTGGTGCAGGGCAAGCACCTGCGGAATTACCAGTTGGCTGTCATCGTTTATGATCACGTCATCGGCCAGTTTTTTCTTTTCATCTTCTGGCATTTGGCGGCCTTCGCGTTTTTTAACTTCATCAATGTTAATGCAATCGCGTAGTACAACGCGGGCTATGCGTTTATCCAATGGGGCGGTTACAATGATGGAACGGTCGCAGGTTTTGTATGAGCCGCTTTCGAATAATATAGCCGCCTCGCGAATGATGTAGGGGGCGTCCTTTGCTTTTGCCTCAAGTGCTTCAAAAGCCCTGAAAACGGCGGGATGTACCAATGCGTTAAGTTTCGCCAACTCCGCCGGATTATTAAAAACAATAGCGGCAATATACTTGCGGTTTAATGAACCATCCGCGAAATAAGACTCGGCGCCAAAGGTTTGCTTAATGGCATCAATCAGTATAACGTCGGTAACCATAACTTTTTTGGCTTCGTCATCTGCATAAAAAACCGGTACACCCAATAGCTCAAATACTTTAGCTACAGTGGTTTTACCGCTGCCTATATTGCCTGTTAAACCAATTTTAAGCATGGTGTTTTCACGTTGTTATGGCTCTTAAAACAATCAGGTCGAAATACATTAACCGCGTTTTCAACTGTTGATCTTGCGCTATTTTCAAATATTCTTTTTCCTGATCTTCTGTACTGAAGATTGTTTCGAATCCGTTTTTTGTGTAATAATGTAATGGGATAGGCTCGTTATATGAATCGACAACAATGTATCTGCATCCTGTTTTATTTTCCGGATCTATAAACCAGGATTTAATAAACTGCATCAACTCACGACTTACCGTTGTTCCCTTGTAATTAACATTAACGCCAAGTCGACCTATTAAAACAGCCGGATAATTTCTAAGCGCTTTTTCTCGTGGTACTAATTTCGTTACTTTTTTTCTCCTTGAGCCGGGCAAGTCACTTGCTTTTACACTATCATTGGAGATAGTAAAGGCACATACTATTATTGTGGGATCGCTATCTAAAGTGAAACAATGGGTTTTTCCCAATAGTTCTTCATGGAATTTAAAAGCGTCATCTTTAAAAAACGAATTTAAATCTTTATGCCCGCAATTAAACGGGCTACAGCCTTCTAAAAGAGATGGAGTATATTCTTTAAAAGAACACTTTTCAAAAAGGAAGTTTTCTTCGAAGTTGAGCAATTTATTTCTTCGCTTTACTTAGAATTTTATGCGCGATCAAAACCTCCTTAGAGAAATCGACAGTTGATTTTTTATCTAAGTTAGCATCCGCTTTGTTTATAAAAGCTTTAGCAACATCCCCTTTGAGGACAGGAACCGATTTGATTGCTATTGCCATATTTTTATTGTTTTGTAATATACAAAGATAACACTTTTATAAAAAGATCGGGGTTGAAATTTATCAACCAGTCTGTCAATCTTATTTTTTGATAATAAAATCAATATTTGCGGGGCTTACCTTCACTATTTTACAAAAAGGAGGGAAGCGTGTTAGCTGGACTGGCAGGGTAGAGTAGCCATGATCACGCCACAGGTCAAGATCGGCGGTGGCCTCAAAAAGGTCATCGCTCATATCCTTATAACGGCTTAACGACGTGGTGAATGTCACCTTTACCTTTTGCGGAAACACCTTAACGTTATCGTAATTATGGTTGTTGATGAGCTTAACCGGGATATCCAGCGTTTTCTCGGTAAACTCATCCACAGGGATATTCACCAGTACGCTTTTTGGGTAAACGGTTAAATTACCTTCGGTTACCGGTTGCAAATTTATCCGCGTGGCAATGCTTTCATTTACACTGGTTGCTTTTATCGAATCGGTTTTCCATTCGTCTATCTTTTGCAACCTGTCGGCAGGACCGCTTACGGTTACATAGGCGGGCTTGATTGATACGTTGCCCGATATGGCAAACTGTTTTTGATAATCAATACCCAATAAGGCCCTTACAGGTACTTTTTTGGTAAGCCGGTTGGTGAAATCAAAATATAGGGTATCGGGGTCAATAGCAGTGATTTGCTGGTTGGCATCTCGTTTGGCATTAATAAGCTTAAGCTGCGAGCTAAGCACTACGTAATTGCGGCTTTCCAGGGGGGTTAAATCAACCGTGATGGGCTTACTATCGGGCTTCATTTTCGAAAAAAGCATTTGCCAGCCAGTACCTTGTATAGTAATTTTTATGGTATCTGCCTGCAGCGGGTGGAAAGCCTTTTTTTGCGGTGAGTTTTTGTATACCAGCGCCTCGTTAATAATAAAGGGCAGTGGGCTCGATAGCGTAGTAAAAATCCAGGCAACAACGGCAAGGCCAAGACAGGTAAAAAATACCGATAGCCGCCGCCGTTCTGTTGTGGATAGTTTTACTATTGCCATATTATTGAGGTTGTTATTGAGGTTAAAGGGTAAAGGCGAAAGGTTAAAGGTAAATGTTCACAGGTTGAACTGCTAACTACCGATCTCCTCTCGCCTTATTATTTAGATTAAGGACAAGACACCTTTATCCTTTCGCCTTTTACCTTTATCCTTTTACCTTTATCCTTTTACCTTTATCCTTTCACCTACTTAACTACAGCCGGTGTATTCAATGCTTTTGATGCATCTAATGATATAGCCGATTTATCGAAACGGATTTTTCCGTTTTCAACTTCAACTAAAAAAGTAGCGTCGTTAAGGTCGATAATGCGGCCATGTATGCCTGCGGTAGTTACCACTTTGTCGCCTTTTTTAAGTTCATCTACGTATTTCTTTTGGTCTTTTTGTTTTTTAACCTGTGGGCGTATCATAAAAAAGTAAAACACTACAATAATTAATACCATGGGTATTAACGTACCGTAGCCACCAAAAGCACCGCCTGCAGCGGCCTGTAAAAAAATTGTTGCTATCATTGTTTAAATTAATTGAAATTATTTGGTTAAAACCTCGCCAATAAGGTGTACCATAGTTTGGGCCGGTACAGTATTGGCGGTTACGGTAATTTGTTTATCCTGTAAACCGTTTTTGCCCGCGCTGTTAAAGGTAACTTTTATAACGCCGCTTTCGCCCGGTTTAACAGGAGCCTTAGGCCACTCCGGAATAGTACAGCCGCAGGTAGCATGTGCCTCGCTGATGATGAGGGGCGATTTGCCGGTATTGGTGAATTTAAAATCGTAGTTAACTTTATCGCCGGTTTTTATCTTGCCAAAATCATGGCTTTCTTTTTCAAACTTCATTACCGGCGCGTTAGCCGCGTTGGCAGTTGTTGTAGCCGTACTATCGGTTGTAGCCGCAGTACTGCCGGTTTTTGATTGGTTACAGGCCGATAATAGTAAGCCTGCTGCTACAAAGCTTAAAAACAGTTTCTTCATTTTATATAGTCGGTTTTTATTTTAAATCTATTTTAAATGGATTGTTAAATTTTGCAACTTAAAACTCAATATTTATAACTCAAAACTATTCAATCAATCCTCTGCCAATTTTTTTGATCTTGCTTTCGGCCTTAAGGTCTATCAAAATCTTGTCTAAGATACCGTTTATAAATGAATTACTCTTAGGTGTGCTAAACTCCTTTGAAATTTCAAGGTACTCGTTAATAGTAACTTTTACCGGGATCGAGGTAAAGTTTACAAACTCCGTAATGGCCATTTTCATCAGCAGGGTATCCATCATCGCAATGCGGTCGGGCTCCCAGTTGGTGGTTTTGGCGGCTATCAATTCCTGGTAAGGTTTATCAAAACGGATGCTTTTTGCAAAAAGGTCAACTACAAATTCACGGTCTTCGGCCCAGTTACCGGTTATCTCGGCAAGCTGATTTTGTTTAAAATCTTCGCTGCTGAAGTTTTTGAATGTTTTGGCAATCAAAGCTTGCAAAACATCCCTGTCTACCGGCCAAAAAATGAATTTATCCTCAAAAACCTGCTCGGCCAATGATGATTTTAAAATCACTTTTTTGAAAATAAATTTAATGATGTCTTTATCCGTTTGGATGGTGTCGTCGGTTTTGGCCAGGTATTCGGCATACTCGGGCGATTTTTTTAGGGTTGTAAACAGGGTTTTAGCCAGTTCGGGTTCAAAACCCCAGTCAACCTTGTATTTTTTTGAGGCGATAAGATAATCACGGTTATCATTCAGGGAGAGGATAAACCTGTTGGTGACTATTTTAATATTAGCATTAAGGTCTTCGGCGGTGGGTAAATGCTTGTTGGCGCGCTCCTCTTTATCATTAGCGGCATAGTTTGCCACCTCTGAAATGAGTGATAACATCCAAATATACATTTCAAAAACTTCATCTATACTTCCCAGCATGTTTTTTTCATACTGTTTAATGTCGGTGGTGTCCGATTGGTGGAACGCATATAATGCCTGTAGTACTTTTACCCGTAGGTGCCTTCTGTTTAACATGTGTAAGAACGATTTGGCCGGCCAGCTGGCCAGCGGTTTAAACTATAATTAATATGACGATTTTACTTTTTTAATATCCGTAATTCTTTTCTCTGCTATTTTATTTGCCGCTACAACGGTAGAAATGTTTTCCAGTTTCGATAGCTTTAAAATATTGCGTGTTACCTCGTAAATATTCTCGGTAAGCTGCAAAGTGCGTTTTTTACTGAATCCCATTAACTCCGAATAGCAATTAATAATGCCGCCGGCATTAATAACGTAGTCGGGCGCAAATAGTATATTTTTGTTCAACAACATTTCGCCATGAACAGCCTCATCCAACAACTGGTTATTGGCCGATCCGGCTATGATGCTGCATTTTAACTTGTTTATGGTTTGGGTGTTTACTGTACCACCCAGCGCGCAAGGTGCATAAATATCGGCGTCGATATCAAAAATGCTGTTGTTTGATACAGCTTCGGCACCATATTTTTTGGCAATTTGCCCAACCCGCTCTTCCTGGATATCGCTGATGTATACTTTTACTTTTTCATCGCGCAGCAGGCGTACCAGGTGCTCRCCAACGTGGCCCACACCCTGTACAATTACAGCTTTGCCGGCCAGGGTATCGGTGCCAAACTGTTCTTTAACACAAGCTTTTATCCCCATAAAAACACCTTGTGCCGCCACAGGCGAAGGATCGCCGCTGCCGCCAAGCGTTTCGGGAATACCGGTAACATGCTGGGTTTCCATGCGGATGTATTCCATATCGCGTGGATTGGTGCCTACATCTTCGGAGGTGATGAACTCGCCATTAAGATTTTTAATAAAGCGGCCAAATTTGCGCATCATCGCCTCGGTTTTATCCCGGCGCGAATCGCCAATGATTACCGAATAACCGCCGCCCATATTAAGCCCCGCGATGGCGCATTTATAGGTCATGCTTTTGGCCAGGCGTAACACATCATTTAACGCATCGCCTTCGGTTTTATAACTCCACATGCGGGTGCTGCCAAAAGCAGGCCCAAGGGTGGTGTCATGAATAGCGATGATAGCTTTCAGATTGGTATCCGGATCGCTGCAAAACACCACTTTTTTATGCCCGAAAATTTCGAGTTGGCTGAAAATGGATTGTTGTGATTGTTGATCGGGCATTAGTTATACTACGGTAAATGTTTTAAGGCGGCACAAAAGTAGATGTTTTTTTGGTTACAGCAAAGTTTATTAAAGGCTAATGTAGTTAGTTCATAGGCATAAGTTAAATAAAGGCAGGTAGTTTGCTTGAGACGAAATATTATTTTGCCAAAATTAGGCATGTAGGTACAGGGGTGAGCTGAATTTCTTAGGCCAATGGCAAGAGATTCCCTGTTGCCGCGCATTACCAGCATGTCGCAAAGCATGTCGCAATTGCACCCCGAAATTGTCTGCAACAACCCATCTTAAAAAGGATATTTAGTTATAGGTTTGTATAACGATGATAATTGCTTTACGTTATCGCTGTGGGCCATTGGGTGATTGGGATGTCTTAAAAACCTGGATTGATATGTTACTTCAAAACAAAAATGCCATTATATACGGCGCGGGCGGTTCGCTGGGCGGCGCGGTTGCAAAAGCACTGGCTGCGGCTGGGGCAAAAGTATTTTTAACAGGCCGCACGCTGCCCCCCTTGCAAGTAGTTGCCGGGGAAATTATTGCCCTTGGCGGACTTGCTGAAGTTGCCCAGGTTGATGCATTTGACACTAACGCCATCAACAAACAAATAGCTACAGTTTTGCAAAGCGCGGGCTCGCTGGATATTTCTTTTAACGCCGTTGGTGTTGATGTTAAACAGGGCGTTCCGCTGGTTGATTTATCAGCAGATGATTTTGTGGAGCCGGTATCGGCCACGCTGCGAACCCGGTTTTTAACCGCTACAGCGGCGGGTAGGGTGATGGCCGAACAGGGTTCGGGCGTTATCCTGTTCCTTACTGCAACGCCCGGTGGTATCGGTTATCCCTATACCGGTGGCTTTGCCGCCGCCTGCTGCGCGGTTGAAAGTTTTAGCAGTAACCTGGCATCCGAAATTGGTCTATATGGCGTGCGCGTGATAAATATCCGTTCGGGCGGTTCGCCAGACTCCAGGGTATTTGCGGATGCCATTAAAGATCGCCCCGAAGTAATGGCCACGGTATTGAAACAGATGACGGCTGATACGATGCTGAAAAAACTACCCCTCATAGCTGATATTGCCAATACCGCCGTGTTCCTGGCGTCAGATTTGGCAGCCAACATAACAGGCGTAACAATTGATGTAACGGGTGGCACTACCGCAGCCCTAAACTACCGGTCAAATCCTGAAGTCCGAAAGGTAGCACGTCCTAAATTCGACAAAGACTGATAATCCAAAAGTTCGCCAATTGATTATATAAAAAGTATTCAAAAAATGAAAGTAGTACGCGTACAATACACCACCCGGCCAGAGTTTGCAGCCATAAACCAGGCCAATATAGCAGGCGTTGTTGCCGAACTGAAGCAGTTAAACCATCCGGGAATCAAATACACCTGCTGGCTGCTGCCTGATGGCAAAACCTTTATGCATTTTGATCAGCTGGAAAACGAAGAAGCTCACCAGGTACTGCAATCATTGGCCTCATTCAAGAAATTTGCCGATGAACTTTGGGCAAGTGGGCTTGAGGCAGAGCCGCTATTGGAGTTGTTGAACCTGGTGGCATCAACGGAGACTTATTTTGAGTGATCGATGCTAATTGCCTTCAGTCTCCCGGTAATATCTTTGGGCTACAACGTGCCAGGTATCTTTTGATTTCTTTAAAAAGTAATCATTGGTATACATGCAATGGCCGCAATAAGTTGTCACACATATAAACGCTGTTTTGCCATCTTTTGAATATAAGGGCATGGTAAATTTATATTCCATATTAATGTCGTCTTCAAAGCCCGTTGCAGGTGTTGTTTAGGGAGGTTCAATTGCTTTTGAAATGTATTTGATATAGAGACGGACTTTTGCCCATTATTTTGATTGAATAAATAAGCGCTGTCTGACTTTTTGAAGTATTTATCCTCCGTTAGATGCGAAAAAAATACAAAGCTTGGATATCTGTCATTTGGATTATGATTGCTGACATATATTCTATTTAACGAGCCAATGATAATAGTACCAGGGGCGTGTTTTTCGTCGCCTTTTTTTACAGGAAGCCCTCTATCTGTAATAACAGCATTAACTATTTTATCAATCTCGGTAAAGCCTGCATACTTATCTACGGGCTTATGCGCATGATTACATGCTGATGAAAACACAAATAAGGTGAATACGACAACAGTTGTAATAGGTTTAGTTAAGTTCATTGGCGAAGCTTATCAAATAATGCAGATGTTTATTTTTATTAATGCGCCGAAAAAACCTGTGTCCAATACTTCCCGCTGGTGGCTACACCCATTTGGGTAAAATCGCCATTCATAATGTTTTGGCAGTGGCCGGGGCTTTTAATCCAGCCAACCATTACATCAGTTTCGTTGGCATAACCTTCGGCAATATTTTCGCCGTAGGTAACGTAAATATAATTTAGGCTCATCAGCCTGTCGCCGGTGTTGGTGCCATCGCTGCCGGTATGGCTAAAGAATTGTTTCTCGTCCATATCATTACTGTGCCTTTGAGCGGCTACCTGTAGGGTATCGTTCCAAACAACGGGATTAACCGGTGGATAATAAACAGTACCACAAGTACAGCCCGTTGACCGGTAATTGTTCACCAAATCCAATAATTTACCTTTCGACGGACTATCGGGTGCCAGCACAGCCTTTCGGCAGGCGGTTCCCTGTATAATCACGCATACAAGGGGGAGTATCAGTTTCTTAACAATATTCAGCATGCCTGGTTTTACCGGTAATAAGCCCCCAATTTAATTTAAAATATGTTAATAACAACGGTTCCGGGAGTTATTGCGTCAGTATCTCCCGGCCCTTTCTCCTTTTAAAATAAACGAAGCGGGTACGACCCAAAACCATTGGCATGAAATTTAGACTATTATTAAATATAACCAATGCCATGAGCAAGAATATACTAATTGTCGACGATGACTCCGAAATGGTTGAACTCATTTGCCTTATACTGATAGAAGAAGGCTACAATGTTTGGACGCTTACCAGCGGCGAAATGATTGAAAAAACGATGGATACCTTTAAACCCGACCTGATCCTGATGGATGTAATGCTGGCCGGCCTGGATGGGCGCGAACTGTGCAAAAGCCTAAAGGAAAGTGCCGAAACCAATCATATCCCGATAATCCTGATCTCAGGCTCGCACGAATTGCGTTTGGATGGCTATGATAATGGTGCCCCTGATGATTTTATCCCGAAACCTTTTGATATCGATTCGTTGCTGCAAAAAGTAAGTAATCAATTGGCCGCCTAAGGCGTTTAGTTTTTACCCTACTGGCAAATATACCCGGCCTGAATGTTAAATTTGTGGACTAAAAAATGGTCAGCAAAATTGGTTTTGGCGGAAGTTGCCACTGGTGCACCGAAGCTATTTTTTTATCCTTGAAAGGAGTGGCAGCTGTTCAGCAAGGATGGATAGCTTCTGATGGCCAAAATTCCACTTTTAGCGAAGCCGTTATTGTTGAATTTGACGCGAAAGCGATATCATTGCATACGCTTATTGCCGTGCATTTATATACCCACAGCTGTACAGTAAGCCATAGCATGCGGGATAAATACCGGTCGGCTATTTATACTTTTAATGACAGGCAGGCAACTGCTGCTCAAAACGCCATTGACGCCCTGCAACCGGAGTTTGAAAGTGTTATCATCACCAAAGTTATCCCATTTAAACTATTCCGGCTCAATAGCGATAATTACCTGAATTACTACTACAGTAACCCCGAGAAGCCTTTTTGCCAAAATATAGTGAACCCTAAATTGAGGGTATTACTGGCACGTTTTGCGAATGTGGTAGATGCCGGCAAACTAATTCACCTTTAAAGCTAATCTGACAACTAAGTATATTCAGATTTCAGTCTTGATACCTGATACTCGCCACTTGATACTCCTCCCCAAAATTGGCACATTTGTTAAAATTGAATTGTCATGAGTTTTAGTCTCGAATCGCCGCGCCTTATCATCCGGCCTTTTATTGCTGCCGACGAAGCACCTTACATTAACATACATATGGATCCGGTGGTGAACGTGTATTTACCCGTGCGCACGGCCGAACAATATAGCGAGCTGTTACAGCAAAGCATGGCACAGCCCAATGCCGCCCTTAACCGCTGGGCCATCGTTGAGCGGGAGACCGGTAATTTTATGGGTAGCTGCCTGCTGCGCGAATTTAACGCAGGCGATAATACCGTGATTGAACTGGGCTACACCCTGGCTACGCAGTATTGGGGCAAAGGCTATGCTACCGAAATGGCAAAACTGGTTGTTGATTATGCTTTTACTATCCCCCAAACCCAAAAAGTAGTGGCCGTTACCGACCAGGAAAATAAAGGTTCGCAAATGGTGCTGCTCAAAAGCGGCTTTAGCGACCAGGGGCTGGTTGACAGGTATGAAGGATTGATCCTGTCGTACTTCGAATATCCGAAGAGGTAGCTTTTTGCCGAAAGTCTTAAGTGCCAAGTCAAAGAGGGGAAATTTAAACTTTTGACTTAAGGCTTAGTACTATCGACTTAACTCAACTGTTCCAGCGGTAACTCGGTTACCGTTGTAGCCCGGTCATAAAATCCTTTAAGCAACTTTGTTACCTGTCTTTTCAGCTGGACGGCCTGTTTTTTCAGCGATGCCACTGTGGTTTCACCATGCGTGGCTTCGGCGGCAAAAAGTTCGACAGTAACGTTGTTATCGTGCCAGTTGCCAACCGCGTTTTGTACCTGTTCCAGGTAATCCTCATTAAACGGCCTGTCAAGATTAGGTTTTACAAGGTTATAGTTATAGATCAGCATTTTAATTTGCTTGCGGCAGGTATGTAAGTCTTCGGCGAAACCATGTGTTAGCAAACCGGCAGCAATGTTTTCCAGTTGTTGCTGATAATATAAACCGATGTGCAGGTTTTTTAATTTAGGGATACGCTTTTTTACCCTACGCCGTACCTTGCGCAAAGTAGCCAGGTAATGTGGTCCTTGTGCTTTAAACTGCACTGTTAAAGTGTCCATCAACTGTTCCTGGGCATGTATAAAATCCATCTGCATGGTTTGTTGGCTATTGCCTAACTGAATATTAATGTAAGCGTTGCGTAACTCACCGGCCTGTTTAAAAATTTGGCGTACGGGTTTAATTAATTTGGTTGTGGTGTGGCCCTGTTTAATACTTTCGGTCAACGTAAAAAACGCCCTTAGTTTTTTTACACCAGTGCGAAAATGATGCAGGTTTTCCTGGTTGCCGGTTTTTATAAAGTCTTTTAAATGATGAGTCATGGAGCGCCATTCCCGCTCCATATATTTCTTTTCGTCCTTTTTCTTCATGTGGTAAAACCAGTTTAAAACAATGTTCAATAACAGGATAACCTTATATAACGCAGGGATGTTTCAACAACCCGGATTTGATTGCAATATGAAAAGCTTTTTTTCAAACCTTTTAAGCCCCAAACTGTCTTTTAAATACAACTACTATTAAAATGAAAGCTTTTGAAATACGCGTTGGACAGGGTCAGCGGCTACTGAAATTCGAACCACAGGATAAAGTTAATCAATTTAATATTTACGCGGCCGATAAGGCCGAAGATTGGATAGATTATGAGCAATCGCGATCGGTAGATGTGCCGCAGGATGGACAGCTCGGTACTATTACGGTATATAACGATCATCATTTTGATTTTGATGGCCCCGGCGCTTTTACTGGCCAGGATTTGTTAAGCATTGCTGCGCAAATTGTAAAGCATCCGCAGTTTAAAACAACATAACCGAGTTAAAATACACAGAATGATCAATTGTCCTTTAATTAAATAACCAACCATGAGCAAGAAAAGAACAATGCCCAACGAGCCAGACGAAATGCCGGTTACACCCGAAAGGCCCGAGATAAGGCAGCCAACTGATCCCGGTGAACCTGATGTGCCCGAAGAAGGCCCTGAAAACATCCCAAATGAACTGCCGCCGGATGAAACTGAACAGCCGGAGTTAAACCCGGATGAGTTTGAGAAATAGTTGGTCTTAAGTTGAAAGTCTTAAGTTCTGAGTCTTAACTCAAAACTCAGAACTTAAGACTACTTCTGCCGTCATTTGCCGTACCCAATGGCTCTGCTTGCTCCAATCAAAAACACAAAATAACATAACTTAAAACCCGAATTCTATAAAAAAGTACCGGGGCATATAGGTTAAATTTGTATCGGAATAAAATTAAAGCAATTTCTTATTATTCAAGCTGCTGCCGGCCATTGGCTTGGGTGGCCTTTATATTAAACTATCAAAATCATGAAAAAAACATTGTTATTGATCGCTTTTATCGCGACTGCCCTTACCCAACAACTTTTTGCCCAGGACGGCAAGGCTACGGCACTTACTCCATTGCTATCATCTTATTACGGCGTTAAAGATGCCTTAGTAAAATCAAACAGTGCAGATGCTGCTGCCAGCGCCGGCGAATTTTTAAAAACTATTAACGGGGTTGATGTAAGGTCGCTGCCCGCTACGGATGCTGCCGCGTTTAAGCCTTTGCAGGAAAAGCTGGCTTTTGATGCCCGGCACATATCCGAAAGTAAGGACATAGCTCATCAAAGGGAGCATTTTGCTAATTTTTCGGCAAATTTCTTTAAGCTGGCCAAGGCGGTAAAACTAACCGATAAGCCGGTTTACTATGCCTATTGCCCCATGAAAAAAAGCTACTGGTTATCGGCCGATGCCGCCATTAAAAACCCTTATTATGGCAATATGATGCTTACCTGCGGCAAGGTTAGCGAAACCATTAGTCCTGCAACCAAATAATACATAAAATGCTTCCGGGTAACTCCGGAAGCTTATTTTATCATGAAAATATCCACCGTTCTTTTATTGAGTTTCTTTTTGTCTTTTTCGGCCTATGCACAGCATATGGCTATGAAAATGGACGAAAAGGAACCGCGCAAACCCTTTTACACCAAAGTGGGCAATCGTGAAATTTATCATTTATACATTGCCGATACTACAGTAAACTACACTGGCAAAACAAGGCCGGCTATGGTCATTAACGGAAGCATACCTGCCCCTGCATTGGAGTTCATCGAAGGCGATACCGCCGAAATATATGTGCATAACCAAATGATGATGGAGACATCGATCCACTGGCATGGGTTGATATTACCCAACCGCTACGATGGTGTTTCTTACCTTACCACCGCCCCAATTGAGGCAGGGCAAACGCATTTTTACAAGTTCCCGCTGGTACAGCACGGCACTTACTGGTACCACTCGCATACCATGACACAGCAGCAAAGCGGTATGTATGGCGCCTTTATTATCCACCCCAAACAGCCAGCCGGGCAAAAGGAGTACACCTTACTGCTGAGCGATTGGACCAATGAAAACCCCGAACAGGTAGAACGATCATTACATAACCAAACCGATTGGTACGGTATCCGTAAAGGCAGTACTCAAAACTATGCAGAAGCTGTAGCCGAAGGCCATTTTAAAACCAAGCTAACCAACGAATGGAAGAGAATGGTAGCCATGGACGTGAGCGATGTGTATTACGACCGTTTTTTTAGCAATGGGAAAGCAATAAACAACGCCCCGCAGTTTAAAAAGGGCGACCAGGTGAAACTGCACATTATTAACGGCAGTTCATCAACCTATTTTTGGCTAAAGTATGCCGGAGGCAAAATTACCGTTGCAGCTAATGATGGCGAGGATGTGCAACCGGTAGCTGTTGACCGGCTGATTATAGCCGTAGCCGAAACATACGATGTGATAGTTACCATCCCTAACGACGGCAGTTTTGAATTTTTGGCAACATCCGAAGACCGCACCCGGTCAACCTCATTATGGCTGGGTAGTGGCGCGCAGCTTAAAGCCAAGCCATTGCCCAGGCTCAAATATTTTGAAGGCATGAAGATGATGAACGACATGATGGGGGTGGATGGCAACATGAAAAAAATGGATGGCATGGTGATGACCAACCAGGTGATGGACATGAATACCGTAATGTATCCTGAAATTACCGGGGATGGGACAGCCGCAAAAGATACGGGTGCGACCGCTAAAAAAATGAATGATATGCCCGGTATGGATATGGCGGGCAGCACCGATATGGTTACCCTTAATTATGGGATGTTAAAGGCCATTAAACCCACTAATTTACCCGCCGGCCCGCTAAAGGTTTTACATT
Source organism: Mucilaginibacter sp. P4_C11 (assembly GCF_056402115.1). NCBI lineage: Bacteria > Pseudomonadati > Bacteroidota > Sphingobacteriia > Sphingobacteriales > Sphingobacteriaceae > Mucilaginibacter > Mucilaginibacter sp. P4_C11. Next base: position 15,632 of record NZ_JBFUIA010000023.1, read on the forward strand.
TTAACCTTACCGGTAACATGAACCGCTATGTTTGGACGATAAATAATAAAACGGTTTCCGAATCAGATAAGATACTGATCAAAAAAGGCGAAAATGTGCGTATCATCCTGTACAATAATACCATGATGCGCCACCCTATGCATTTGCACGGGCATTACTTTAGGGTACTAAACGGGCAGGGCGATTATTCGCCGCTAAAAAATACGCTGGATATTATGCCGATGGAAACTGATACCATTGAGTTTGCGGCTACGGCAAGCGGCGATTGGTTTTTTCATTGCCATATCCTTTACCATATGATGAGCGGGATGGGCCGCATATTCAGCTATGAAAATTCGCCGCCAAACCCCGAACTGCCCAACCCGGCCAGTGCCCTGAAAAAAATATACGCCGATGACAGCCGCTTTTTCCCGGCTGCAAAAATTGGCCTGGAAAGCAATGGCAGCGACGGTACAGTTAGCATAGCCAATACCCGGTGGAAATTATCAACCCTATGGCACCTGGGTGTAAACAGCAAAAAAGGGTATGAAAGCGAAACTATGGCAGGCCGTTATTTTGGGCAAATGCAATGGCTGTACGCGTATGGAGGGTTTGATTACCATTACAAAAAATCAACCGACCAGGAAAAAAACCTGTTTGGCCAGCAAAGCAATAAAAACAACCGCCATACCGTAGTTGCAGGGGTATCGTATATATTACCCATGCTGTTTGTGGCCGACGCCCGTGTGGATGGGAATGGCAAATTCAGGTTTCAATTGGGGAGGGAAGATATACCTTTAACCAGCCGGTTAAGGTTTACGCTGATGGGGAATACTGATAAAGAATACGCTGTTGGTATGCGGTTTATTTTTACCAAATATTTCTCTTTATCATCACATTACGATAGCGATATGGGCCTGGGTGGCGGCTTAACCTTAACTTATTAGGTGATGGTTGTTAGTTGTTTATGTGACGGCGGTCATTCCCTGGTTGGTTTGTAATTAGCAGCTTTGTTTGTTGTTCAGTTGAACGGTAAAACTTTAAAGCTAAAGATGATGTATTACGGAGTTTTTGGAGAACTGCACCTGTTATGAAGATGAACAAAATGCATGAAGGTATGGACCATCAACAAATGCATCATAGTCATGATCAGCACATGGGAATGTCAGAACATGACCACCATGCTATGATGATTGCCGATTTTAAAAAACGGTTTTACGTGGTATTGGCGCTTACGATCCCTATCATGTTGTTATCAACCATGATCCAGCATTTTATGGGGGTTAGTTGGCAGTTCAAGGGTTCGTCGTACATTTTGTTTGCTTTATCATCGGTGGTGTTTGTATATGGGGGCTGGCCTTTTTTAACCGGTTTGGTAAGCGAGGCAAAAGCCAGAAATCCGGGGATGATGTTCCTGATAGGTTTTGCTATTACAGTGGCTTATAGTTATAGCGTGGCCATTGTTTTCGGTCTCAACGGGATGGATTTCTTTTGGGAGTTGGCTACCCTTATCCTCATTATGCTTTTAGGGCATTGGATAGAAATGCGATCGGTAATGGGCGCATCAAATGAGCTGGAGTTGCTGGTTAAGCTCATGCCGGCAGATGCGCACATGGTAATGCCCGGCATGGTGCACGATGTAAAAACAGGTACGTTAAAAGCCAATGATATTATCCTGGTAAAACCCGGAGAGAAAGTTGCGGCAGATGGTATTATACTGGAGGGCGATAGCTACCTCAATGAATCGATGCTCACAGGCGAATCGCGGCCGGTGCAAAAAGTAAAAGGCGATAAGGTAATAGCCGGCTCCATCAATGGCAACGGTTCGTTTAAAGTAACAGTTTCACACGCCGCCAAAGATTCCTATTTATCGCAGGTAGTTAAGCTGGTTGACGATGCACAAAAGTCAAAATCGCAAACGCAGTTACTGGCCGATACCGCTGCAAAATGGTTGACAATTATAGCCTTGGTTACAGGTATCGGTACGTTTATGTATTGGTTTTTAACCGGGCAAACCATCGCTTTTGCCATGGAACGGATGGTAACCGTTATTGTTATTTGTTGCCCGCACGCTTTGGGGCTGGCTGTTCCGCTGGTGGTAGCCAAATCAACGGCATTATCGGCCAAACATGGGCTGCTCATTAAAAATCGCACCGCTTTTGAAAATGCCCGTAAAATTACCACCGTGGTATTTGACAAAACAGGCACGCTTACGGTGGGCAAATTTGAAGTATCCAAAGTTGTTTCGTTTAATAAGGAAATCAAACAGGACGACCTTATTCGCCTGGCCTCTGCCTTGGAACAAAACTCAGAGCACCCCATAGCCACCGGCGTCCTGCAAAAAGTGAAAGACTTAAAAATTACCATTCCGCAGGCGCAAAACTTTAAGGCCATAACCGGCCAGGGTGTCGGGGCAACAGTAGATGGTAAAAAGATATTGGTGGTTAGCCCGGGTCATCTAAAAGAAAATAAGCTGGCCGTTCCCGGTGGATATAATGCCAACGATACCGAAACGGTAGTATTTGTAATAATTGACGAGCAATTGGCCGGGTACATCGCCCTTTCGGACGAGATCCGCCCCGAATCGGCAGATGCAATTAAAACGTTGAGGCAGGAAAACATCAGGTCTATTTTGCTAACCGGCGATAACAATAAAGTGGCGGCAAGTGTAAGCAAAACTTTAGGGATGGATAGTTTTATTGCCGAAGTATTGCCTCATCAAAAATTGGGTAAGATTAAAGACCTGCAAAGCAAGGGCGAATTTGTGGCCATGACCGGCGACGGTGTTAATGATGCCCCCGCGCTGGCCCAGGCAGATATTGGCATTGCAGTAGGCTCGGGTAGCGACATAGCGGCCGAAACTGCCGGTATTGTACTGGTGAACAGCAACCCGAAAGATATTGTAAGCCTGATACTGTTTGGCAAGGCAACCTATCGTAAAATGATCCAGAATTTGATTTGGGCAACCGGGTATAACATTGTGGCGTTGCCCCTGGCTGCGGGCGTGTTATATAACCAGGGCATTCTTTTAAGCCCGGCATTAGGTGCGGTTTTAATGACTGTAAGTACCGTGGTTGTGGCTATAAATGCAGGTATGCTGAAAGTAAAAGAATAACGCACCCTGAACCGGGCTCCATCAAAAAGCAAAATATTAACCAATATAAACCACCAGGAAAATGAAAAGAATGATGATTGCCCTTATGGCTGTTACCTTAAGTTGTAGCGCTATGGCACAAACCAAAACAACCGACACTACCATGCACAAGGTGTCGCATAAAATGTCGCACAAATCAATGCATAAGATGTCGCATATGTCGATGGATAAAATGCACGATTGTGTAATGATGAAAGACGGTAAAATGATGGCTATGATGAATGGCAAAACCATGCCCATGACCCAAGCTAAAACCATGACAAACGGTACCGTTGTTGAGGCCGACGGAACCTGTAAAATGAAAGGCGGCAAAACAATGAAATTAAAAGAAGGCCAATGTGTAATGATGAACGGCGAGATGCCAAAAATGTCGATGAAAAAAGATACTGCAGGGCACAAAATGTAGGTGAATTTTTTTAAAAAAAAGGCTTATCGTCATTGGTAAGCCGTTTTTTTTTGTGCGATGTGTATTGCCTCAAACTTGATCCGGGCGTTCCCCACGCTGGTGTAAATAGCCGTAAGGCTTTTGTTCCCTTTGGTCATCACTAACCGTTACGTAACAGCAAGTTGGCGGCCTGATAAACAGATGCTATCTGTACCAAAAGCACCGCCGCCCTAAAATATTAATCGGTGTGGTTACTACCGACTTAAAAACGGATAGAGGCGGATATAAGTTGGATAACTATATAGTCGAAATGTTTTTATAGCTATGCCACACGTTTATTTAATTTATCAATTGCTGCCCTAAAAAATTTCGCCCTATATTTATGCCAAATAAATCATGAGAAATATTATGAACAGACCTTTTCAATTTAAAGCAGCATTTGTTTTTGCATTTGCCTTATTTTTAAGCAGCCTGGCCTTTGCACAGGAAAAACCGGCCAGTCCGCACGATAGTACAAGCGCTACAGTTGCAGGCTCATTGATTAAAATCAAATACGGAAGTCCGTATGTAAAAGGCCGCAAAATATTAGGCGAATTGGTGCCGTTTGATAAAGTATGGCGTGCAGGTGCCGATTCGGCAACCAGTTTTACAACCAGCAAAGCAATAAAGGTTGAAGGTAAAGCACTTCCGGCCGGTAGGTACGCCTTTTTTGTAATTCCATCTGCAAGTGGCACATGGACTATTATTTTTGATAAAAACCCTAAGCAATGGGGAGCTTACACTTATAAACCAGAAAACGACCAGCTGCGTGTAACAGTTAAAGGCAAAACCGCGCCAAAAGTCGAAAGCCTTACCTATACCATTACACCAAAAGGTTTCAACCTGAAATGGGATACCTTTGTTGTGCCGGTGGCCATTAAATAAGTATTTATTTAATCCGTATAAAAGAAGAGCTCCTGTAAAGGAGCTTTTTTTATATACGGCAATCAGAAAAAAAGCTTCTTAAAGGTAAAGCTTTGTTATATTGCCTTGGTTAACATCTATAGTATACAATGCGTACCTACCTCAGCAAAAATCCATTCCTTAAAAGAATAATAGCCATATTGTTGTTAGCCATGGCCATTTTTTTGTTGATGCTGTTTGCCGGTTATCCCGCACTGGTCGAGCGTTATTATTCGCAAGGGTTTTATAAACTTATTTGCTGGGTTTTTCACCCGGTTTTTAATTTATTCCCCTTTAGCGCAGGTGATTTGCTTTACGCAGCAATTATTTTGGCTATAGTTTTAGCTATCATCAGAATGGTAAAGCTGCTGGTTAAAAAGCAGTTCAAAAAAATTGGAATGCAATTGTTGAGCTGGGTAATAAGCATCCAGATAGTGGTTGTAGCTTTTTATTTGTTTTGGGGGATGAATTATTTCAGGCCATCTGCCGCTCTACGCCTTAATTTAAGAGATACTACATTCACTACTGCCGATTTAAAGGCCGTAACCAAATTACTGATAGATAGCGCCAACGCCTGCCGAGCCAGGGTAACCGCTGCCGACCTGGCCCAAAGCAACAGTGCTATTTACCAAACGGCTGCAAACGCGGTAAAAGCGCTCTCGGCCGACTCAGCCAATTTTCGCGCTTTTCAGCCTGGCGTAAAGCCCTCTATGATTACATTCTTATTGAATTATATAGGAACGTCGGGTTACTATAATCCATTTACGTCCGAAGCGCAGATTAATTATGCCATGCCCGTGTTTAACAGGCCATTTGTAGCTTGCCATGAAATGTCGCACCAGATAGGTTACGGGGCCGAGGACGAGGCTGATTTTGCCGGGTTTATTATCGCCATAAAATCAAAGGACCGCTTGCTGCGTTACTCGGGCTATCACCTGGCGGTTGACGAGTTTATGCATACCCTGCGCCGGCGCGATACCGTGGCCCATAAGGAATTAAAGGCGATGATATCGAAACAAGTACACCACGATTTTGTAGCCGAACGCGCCTATTGGATGGCCTATGAAAACCAGCTTAGCTGGATAAGCAGTATCTTTTATGATAATTTCCTGAAAGCCAACAACCAACCCCGTGGCCTGGCAACATACAACCGCATGGTGTTACTGGTAATGGACAAGTATAATGTTCATTAGCGATTGGTCATTTACGCTGCGCTTGTCATTGGTCATTTCGCTTCGCTGTCATTGGTAGATTTATCAAAAAAATTAAAACAGTTGTTAGCCAATCAAACTAATGACTAAAATAAAAAATGCGTTCCGTATCTCACCCCGGAACGCACGGCAATATCATTTCTCACGTGATATTGTATCAACTAAACCTCAGATCTCATGCAAGATGATTATCTAAGCTCTTATATATTTACCGATGTAATAACCGATAAACAATTTTTTTATTATATTGTGTCAGCAGCTTTTAAACAGCTTTATATTTAACCTTGCGCCAATAAATTGCGAATAATTTAAAGCAAACGAAGATACAATATAAATATTGCGTTTAAACGTTCAAATTTACCGCATATTATTAATAAATGTCTATCTAACGTTAGTTTATTTACTTAGATGCCCAGGTAAAATATTTGTTACCATGAAATTGAATTTAATCTTTATTTTATTATTTTCTTCGTTGTTTGTATCTGCTCAAAAAATTAACCTGAGAGAAATTAAACGGGCTGAAAATTTGGCTAAAACCGTAACTATCATCCGCGATAATTACGGGGTACCACATATTTACGGAAAAACCGATGCCAGCGTAGTTTTTGGGTTGATGTACGCGCAGTGCGAAGATAATTTTAAGGGGATTGAACGCAATTACCTTTACCAGTTTGGCAAACAAACCGAAGTGGATGGTGAAAATAGCCTGGCTACCGATATTCAGTTACAATTAATTGCCGATAGCGCAGATGCTATCAATGATTATAAAACAAGCGCCCCGGCTTTCAGGAAACTATTGGATGCTTTTGCCGATGGTATAAATTATTACCTGTACAAACATCCCGAAGTAAAACCCAAAGTATTTAAGCATTTTGAGCCCTGGTACGCGCTGATGTTTACCGATGGAAGCGTAGCCGCCACCGAAACAGGGGGCATTAAGCTGGATGAAACAAAAGAGTTTTATATAAATGGCGGCGACAAACTGGGTTACGTTCCAAATAGCCCGGCCAAAGTTTATGAATTTGTGAATGAACGCGAAACCGGGTCGAACGGGTTTGCTATCTCTCCTTCGCGGTCGGCTTCGGGGCATGCTTTGTTGTATATTAATCCGCATGTGCCCTTTTATTTCCGCAGCGAGGTGGAACTGGTTAGCGAAGAAGGTTTGCACGCATACGGCGCGGTAACCTGGGGCCAGTTTTTTATATACCAGGGTTTTAACAAACACTGCGGCTGGATGCACACCAGCAGCTACGCCGACGTAGCCGACCTGTATGCCGAAAAAATGGAAAAAAAAAATGGCAGGTGGTTTTACGAATACCACGGTGCCCTTAAACCCGTTGCCGAACGTAAATTGGTTATCAATATCAAAAAAGGCGATAAGCTTGAGCAAAAAACAATAACCGGCTACTATACCCATCATGGCCCGGTAGTAGGCAGTCGCGACGGCAAATGGCTGGCGCTAAGGGCCAATAATCGCTCATATAACGCGCTGGTTGAATCATGGCAGATAACGAAGGCCAACAACCTGGCCGAGTACAAGAAAGCCATGGACCTGGTATCCAACGCCACCAACGCCACTGTTTATGCCGATGATAAGGGTAACACCATTTTTTGGTATGGCAATTATATCCCCAAACGCGACCCCAAATATGACTGGAGTTTACCCGTTGATGGCAGCACGCCGGCTACCGAATGGCAAGGTGTCCATCGCTTGAACGAAATTGTAACCACCACAAACCCCGCTACCGGCTGGATTCAAAATTGCAATTCCACCCCTTATACTGATGCGGGCGCAAGCAGTCCGGATAAAAGTAAATACCCGGCTTATATGGCGCCCGACGGCGAAAACTACCGCGCGGTTACCGCCATCAACATATTAAAGAACGCCAAGAGCCTTACACTGGATGGCCTTATAGCAAAAGGATATGACCACTACCTGGCTGCCTTTGACGATTTACTGCCCGCGCTATTCAAGGCTTATGATGAAGCTCCTGATTCATTAAAGCATTCAATATCAGATGCTATGTTAATATTGAAGCAGTGGGATAGGCGCACGGCGGCCAATTCGGTAGCAAGCTCACTGGCTATTGAATGGGGTACGGCCATGCTTAAATTACTCCCTCCGCCTAAAACCGACCAGGAAAGTACTTTTATAACCCGGCGCATTAAAACACTGGCCGATGCCACCCCGGGCAAGCAGCAACTGGAGCTTTTAAGCGCTGTTATGAAAAACCTGCAAAGCCGTTTTGGCACCTGGCAGGTGCAATGGGGCGATATGAACCGCTACCAGCGGCCCGCAGATGGCATAACCTTTGATGATAAGCTGCCGAGTATCCCGGTTGGTTTAACCGGCTCGGGGTTTGGGCAATTGCCGTCGTTCCAGAGCCGTACGGTAAATACTTTGAAAAGGTATGGTTACTCGGGCAATAGTTTTGTAGCCGCAGTTGAATTTGGGCCGAAGATAAAGGCTAAAAGTATCATGACCGGCGGGCAGTCATTTGATGCCGCATCAAAAAACTTTACCGACCAGGCGCGGGGTATTATTGAGGGTAAGTTTAAAGATGTGTTATTTTACCGCGAAGATGTGCTGAAACACGTAAATAAAAGCTATCATCCGGGCAGTTAATTTAGTTGCAGAAAAAAGTATATTTGGATACAATAACAAAAATGAAAAAGTTCCTGTTTGTGGCTTTATTATGTTTTTGCGGTGCCAACGTGTTTGGACAAAGCATAACAGTTAATGACCTTACCAATTTAACCAACCTAACAAACGCCGATGCGCACAAATACCTGGTTTTAGCAAAAGGTTTTAAAAAGGCCTATACCCAGGAACTTGATGGCAATACCATTGAGCATTTGAGTAAAACAGATGCCGAAAAAAAACAAGAATCGGTAGATATTGGGGTAGCTTTGAAATTAAGCAGCGGAGCCATATTACGTACCGTAACCTATAAAACATCTCGCACTGAACAAATCTTCCATTTGATTTCACAGGCAAAAAGCCAGGGCCTGCCCATGAAATTCCAGGGGGCCGATACGATAAACAACATTTACCAGTTTGATAACGATTTTTTTCATATCGTGATGTATGTCAGCCGCGATAATACCGCCGGCTACGTAGAGGTTAAACAAAAAGAGTATGTAGGCTTTGATTGATAAAGGCATTTCGATTTAAGCTATCTGAAAATTCCATCCGGCTTTTGGTATATTGCAATACCAATTTATAAAGCTTATGGAAAATATCAGCCGCAAAAAGTTTATAGCTGCAGCTACAATGGCAACCGCCGGTATGGCATTAGGTTTAAACGCCAAAGGACTATCGCTACCCGGAAGCTTAAATAGTGGCGATCTCGCTCAATCTTCCCCCGGAAAAATTAAAGTAAGCATTTTCTCCAAGCATTTGCATTGGCTCAAATACACGGATATGGCCTCATTGGCGGCTGATATGGGCTTTGATGGAGTAGACCTGACGGTAAGGCCCGACGGGCACGTATCGCCGGAGCATGTGGCTACTGATCTGCCAAAAGCTGTTGCAGCGGTTGAGCGCGCGGGTTTAAAAGTTTATACCATTGTAACCAACATCAAATCGCCCGATGAAAAATACACCCATGATATTTTAAAGGCTGCATCGGCATTGGGAATTAAGTACTACCGGATGGCCTGGTTGGATTATGATAAAAGCATCAGCATTCCCGATAACCTAAAGGCGATAAACAAGCAGTTTAAGGCGCTTGAGGCCCTTAACAGGCAATATAACATGCATGGTGCTTATCAAAACCATTCGGGCGAGTTATTTGGCGCTTCGGTTTGGGATCTTTGGCTGGGGATGGAGGGAACCAATCCTGATTTTATTGGCTGCCAGTACGACGTAAGGCATGCCACTACCGAAGGAGCCGACACCTGGCCAACATCTATCCAAACACTTATACCGCGCATTAAAACCACCAATGTAAAAGATTTTTACTGGGACAAAAAAGATTGCAAATGGCAGGTGAAAAGTGTGCCTTTGGGCGAGGGTATGGTGGATTTTCCAAAATATTTTCGTATATTAAAGGAACAAAAAATAAACAGCCCCATGAGCCTGCACTGCGAATACGAGCTTGGCGGCGCGCAGGATGGCGCCAAACAATTAACGATAAGCAGGGAAGCGTTTACAACTGCTGTGAAAAAAGACCTGGCCACCCTAAGAGGATGGCTAAAGGAATATGATCTGTAAAAGATCAAAATAAGAATATACAATACATTAATGAATACCAATTTAACAAAAAACAATCCACTACACATCACTACCGAATTATACCAGGATAGTATCCAAAGATTACCCAAAACCGGCCAGCATTTGTTAGGCCACCAAACCGAAGATCTTATTGTTGTTTACCAGGCTTATAATCATAACATTGCCGATTTTGCCGTAGAAAATCAATTCCTCGGCGGCAACCATTATAGTTATAGCCGGATGTCGTGGATAAAGCCTAACTTTTTATGGATGATGTACCGCTGCGGCTGGGCCGAAAAAAAAAGCCAGGAAAGGGTACTTGCGCTGTGGATTCAAAAGACAGATTTAGAGAAAATCCTGGGTGAAGCAGCCATATCTTCATTTAGTCCTAAATATTACGAAAGCCACGCACAATGGAGGGCCGACCTGGATCAAAAGGAAGTGCGCCTGCAATGGGACCCCGATCATGACCCTTACGGGAATAAGCTGCAACGCCGCGCTATTCAATTGGGTTTAAAAGGGAAAATGCTGGAAGATTTTGGCAAACATCAAATCCGGAAAATTGAAGATGTAACCGATTTTGTAAAGCAGCAAAAACAATTGTTAGATGCTGGCCGCCTGGATGAACTATTGGTGCCATTTGAAACTACATTTCAAACCAGCGATGCAGCTTTGAGTGACAGGGTAGGTATAGAATGATAGATTTTGTTGGAATAATAAACGTAAACCGGCATAAGCCTAACCGGTAAATTAAAGCGAAACACATAGTGGCAAATAAAATAACATTGAGTTTATGGACAAAAAAAAGCAAATTTCACAAAGTAGCGGTGGGTATGATTGCTTGTACAGGCACGTTGATTGTAGTTGGTGTCCTAAATCTGCCCATCCCATCACTGTTGATGCCGGTATGCGATACGCTATTACTTATAGGTGGCATTTTTTCTGCGACATACTTAGGATTATTGGGAGGTGGTGCGATTGGCTCCTATTCGAAAGACGGTGAATTGGTTTTGGCCGAGAATTATTTAATTATTGACGCCGTTAAAATTCCACTGACCGAAATAAAATACATCAATCTTAAAATGTCGCCTCGCCCAAGAAAATCGTTGTTGCTTCAAAATAATCTCATCACTATCAGCGATTTAAATGGCAATCAGTATAAACGGCTGTTCGTTGTTAAAACTGGCAGTGAGAATGACGATATGGAAGCCTTTTTAACGATGTGGCGCACGCAAGGTGTGGGAATATATGCTTACTACAACGGTATTAAATAGTAGTTACATTATCTAAAAACCTCACGTTAACATATGTGAGCCGTTGTACAAATTGATGGAGCTATATTCTAATCAGGGCAAACGTAGTTAAATATTTATGGACGCTAAGGCGTTATTAATATTTCCAACGGAGTAAGCGTATGATGCCAGCAAGATATAACCATCAAATGATAGCTTGTGTTTATTGCCTGATCCTGGTTTAAAAGATGCAAAGCGGTTCGGTACCTGTTTTAACCAACAGCAGGCACCAAAATTTAGATGCGTTTACATTACGTAAAATATCATTTTTAGTGTTAACCATGAATAAAATATAAAATGTTGATTATTAATATTTTATAACATTTAAAACCTGAAATGTGTTAAGTTATGTTAACCCAATCTCTTTGCGTTTGCCTTGAATTCCGAATAAAAACAATTTGCAATTACCACAAGTTTGTTACTATATTTATATAGCGTAACCAAGTCGCATTATTCTCCCTGCAAGCCACCTGGTTACTAAAACCAATTATACCTTTAAAAATAAGGAGGCTGTCATGAACGTAGTTCATAAAATTGAACATTGGGGCGATACACATCACCCTAAATTCCTTGATCTTGTACGTATTGCGCTTGGGGTATTTTTATTGCTGAAAGGCGTAGCCTTTATGGAAAATACAGCCTACCTGCGCGATCTGATCGAAAGCCAGGATGTTGTTGATCTTTCGCCCGGCGTATTGATGGTTTTGGTTTATTACGTAACCTTTGCCCACATGATTGGCGGCATCCTGATAACACTTGGGATATTTACCCGGCTTGCATCTATTTTCCAGATTCCTATTGTATTGGGTGCAGTGTTTTTAACAGGCATTTTCAAGGAGCCCATAAACACACTGGAATGGCCATCTGTAACCGCATTAATCCTCCTGGTAATGTTCACCATTTTAGGCTCCGGCCCAATTTCGTTGGATAGGTACCTGGAAGGATAGTTTTTAGATGTGCAGATATGCAGATTTCAGATGTGCAGATGAAGGAATTGATATGCACATAAGCAAATTTCAAATGTGCAAATCAAAATCATCTGAAATTTGCACATCTGAAATCTGCACATCTAATAACCCGTCACTGCTTCATCCACATAGCACCATAGCCATCTTTCGCCGGGCTCGGCCGATATTACTACCGGGTGGCCGGTGGCTTCAAAATGTTTGGTCATATGGGTATTGGGCGAGCTATCGCAGCATAGCGTAACACCGCAGGTTTGGCAGGTGCGCAGGTGCATCCATGATGAATGTGTTTTAATGCACTCTTCGCACAGGTAATCCTGCGGTTGTTTAATATCGGTAATTGCCGCCAGGTGCTGGCATATTTCGTCGTCGTTTTGCATATGGTGTTATTAAACTTCAGCTAAATATTTGTGAACAAAACTAATGGCCATTGAGCCTTCGCCCACGGCAGATGCCACCCTGTTCATGGCCCCGGCGCGCACATCGCCGGCGGCAAAAATGCCCGAGCAGCTGGTTTCCAGTAAAAACGGATCGCGCTTAAGTTTCCAAACTTTATTAAAGCTTTCGTAGCTGCGCAACTCGCGCCCGGTTTCTATAAAATCCTTGTTGTTTTTTATAATGTCAAGCTTAATCCAGTCGGTATAGGGTTTGGCGCCAATAAAAATGTACAAGGCAGCGGCCTTATTGGTAAAAGTTTCTTGCGTTATGCAGTTTTTTAAGGTTAATTTTTCCAGGCAGTTACCGCCGTGTGCTTCTACAATCTCGGTATTGCCCAGCACTTCAATGTTTGGCGTTTCGCTAATTTGTGTAATCAAATAGGCCGACATGGTTGCCACCAAATCCTCGCGCCTGATCACGATATGCACTTTGGTGGCATATTTTGAAAGATGCATGGCCGCCTGCCCGGCAGAGTTGCCACCACCAATTACGTAAACATCTTTGCCTGTACAAGCCGATGCCTCTGTAGTGGCTGCGCCATAGTAAATGCCCGCGCCGGTAAAGTTTTCAACGCCTTTAACTTCCAGTTTACGGTAATCAACGCCGGTAGTTATCACTACAGTACGGCTTATAATTTCGGGGCCGTCATCTAAAATAATGGTTTTGTAGCCATCTTTTTGTTTGATATCACTAACCGATTGCGGCGATAAAAATTCGGCACCCAAACGCATGGCCTGCGTAATGGCGCGGCGGGTAAGGTCGGCGCCGCTTAAGCCGGCCGGGAAACCCAGGTAGTTTTCAATCCTTGAGCTGGTGCCTGCCTGTCCGCCCGGGGCTTTACGCTCAATTAACAAGGTTTTTAAACCTTCGGATGCGCCATAAACTGCGGCTGCAAGGCCGGCGGGGCCAGCGCCAATGATTACCACGTCATAAACATCGGTTAATGTTTGGGTGTTTTTTTCAAGCTTGGCGGCTATGCCTTGTATCGATGGTTTTTGTAGATAACTGCCGTCCTCGAAAAATACCATAGGCAGGCAATCGGTAGATAGGTTGTTTAAAGCCAGCAACGTTCCTGCATCCACATTTTTTTCAATATCAAGCCAGCGATAGGGGATAAGGTTGCCGGCCAGGTAATCTTTTATCACGTGTGACTGCGGCGAAAACTGGTATCCAACCAGTTTAATGCCTACAAATTCAGGAATATAACTGTTATGCCAGTCTGCAAGCAAATCATTTATTACCGGGTAAAGTTTTTCTTCCGGCGGATCCCATGGTTTCATAAGGTAATAATCCAGCTGTACGTCGTTAATGGCTTTAATAGCCGCCTCGGTATCGCTATATGCCGTAAGTAATACCCGTTTGGCATCAGGAAATACTTTTTTTGCTTTTTCTAAAAATTTAACGCCTTCCATTTCGGGCATGCGCTGGTCACAAAGAAACAAGGCTACCACATCCGAACCATTTTTGAGTTCGGTAAGCGTTTCCAATGCTTCCTGGGCCGATGTTGTACTTAATATTTTGTACTCTTTGCTGTACTGAGATCGCAGGTCGCGGCTAATAGACCGTAGTACCTGCTGATCATCATCAATTGAAAATATAATAGGTCGATTCATAGGGTTCGCTACAGGTAATAATTAAAAAGAATCAAGACGTTAGATTCAAGAATCAAGAGAGAATGCAATGATAACCTAATCTAAACTTTTTTTCAATAAAGAAACGGCCGGCAGAATATTAACTCTTATGTTTTCGCTTATCTTGACTCTTATATCTTGACTTGATGTTTAATGCTTTAAATAAAAAAATGCTTTACTACCCGTCAATCAGGAAGCAAACACTAAATACGGTACAACCGGGTGTAGATTTTACTTTGATCGATCCTCGGTGTTGTTTTACAATCCGTTGTACTACTTCCAGTCCCATCCCGGTGCCTTTGCCCATCTCTTTGGTTGTAAAAAACGGATCGAAGATCTGACTTTGGATATCTTCCGGAATACCGGGGCCATCGTCGATAATAAAAACTTCCACAAACTCGCGGTCGCGCCGGGTTTTAATGGTCAGGATGCCTTTTTCTGCCGGTTGCATGGCATCAAGGGCATTATCAATAAGGTTGGTCCAAACCTGGTTAAGTTCGCCAATCAGTGCTTTTACTTCGGGCAAAGTTCGGTCAAAATCTTCAACAACGGTAATATTTCCTTTACGAATTTTATACCCCAGCATGGTAAGTGTATTGGTAATACCAATATGGATATCGGCATATTGCTTATCCTGCCCACGGTCCATATGTGTAAAAGTTTTAACAGAACTTACCAGTTCGGCTATCCGTTTGGATGATTCCTGTATATCCTGGATCATTTTTTCGGCCACCAGCTTATTGCTCATCCAGTTAAAAATTGTGGATAAAAATTGCTTCGGGATATAGCTTTTTAAGGCGTCGAGGTTTTCAACCTTGAAGTTGAAGTCAACAAAACTTTCGGCAATTTCGTAGCTGTTTTCTATTTCGTTCTCATCCAGCCATTCGCCAATTTCATCTTCCCGGTGGGTGCGTTGCTTCAGGCTCAGACGGCCTTCATCTTTGGCAGTAAGCACTTTAAACATTTCATTGGTTACGCCATCAACCTGGTCCGAGTCCATTTTTATGGCAAACATACCTTTTATGGCCTCAGGAACCAGTTGCAGGTGTTTGCTTAGAGAAGTAGAATCGCGCACTATGGCCGATGCAGGGTTATTCAACTCGTGAGCCAGTCCGGCTGATAGTTTGCCCAGCGCCATCATTTTTTCGTTTTGCTGCTGCAAGGCTGTAAAATCGCGAACGCGGTTGGTCATGATATGTACCAGTGCCTGGGTAAGCTCAAAATGATTTTTTATCATTTCGGTGATCCGTTCGGTGGGGAAACTCAATACCCGCAATTCGCCAATAGCTTCGGCAAAGCCCTTAGAAACCAGTCCGCGTGAAAACGGAAGATACCCTGTTATATTTCCCGGCCCTACGGCAACAAAATCGCGTCGGCCGCGGCTTTGCAGCATATAAAAACGCATGCTGCCTTCAACAATAATATGTGGGCCGGTCATTGGCTTGCCTGGCTCATTGAGCATGGTGCCATCTTCAAATGTATTGTATTCGCTATTATCTATCAGCCACTGTAGCTGATCATCCGGGACATGCTCTAAAGCTTCGAGCGATTTAAGCCAGGATACGGTTACCTCTTGCATAAAATAAAATTAGGGATTATTATTTAATGCGCGGGAATAGGAGAGAAAAAATTGCAAAGCGATGTTATCTGAACCGGAATTAAACGAATTGAAGAATTTATCGAATTTCAATAAATCAATAATTCAATAATTCAATAAATTCGTTTAATTCCGGTTCAGACAATGACATCTACACCCACTTACTCAAAAACACCCCAAAAGCATCTTTGTACTGATCGCCAACGGTGATGTTTATTTTGCCAATTTGCAGGGCGTTGCGGGTAATGGAGTTTATTTTATCTAACGATACAATGAACGAGCGGTGCACCCGCATAAAACGTTTTGATGGCAGTTTTTCTTCCAGCGACTTTAAACTGGTGAGCGATAGCAGGGCTTTCTCGGTGCCTTGCAGGTATATTTTAACGTAATCTTTCAGGCCCTCTATGTACAGGATATCTTTAAGCGCTATACGTACCAGTTGGTACTCTATCTTTAAAAACAGGTAATCGTCCTCAATGCGGTGCTCTTCGGGAACAGCTGTTGCTGCGGGAGCAGGGTTGGCTGAGCGTTGTAACAGCTCGGCATAGCTTAATGCTTTGTTGGCAGCATGCAAAAACTCTTCATAATTAAAAGGCTTCAGCAGGTAATCCAGTGCGTCAACCTTATAGCCTTCCAACGCAAACTGGTTGTAAGCCGTGGTGAAAATAATGCGTGGCTTGTTTGAGCCCCGGCTATCCAGCACACGGGCCAGTTCGATGCCGTTAAGGTTAGGCATCTGTATATCCAAAAAAATAAGGTCAACTTTTTGGTCCTGTAAACCTACCAGCGCTTCAACCGCGCTGCTGTAGCGGCCTGTAAGTTTTAAAAATGGTGTTTGCTCAATAAATGCGCAAACCAGGCCAAGGGCCAGGGGTTCATCATCAACGGCAATACAGTTTAATATCATGACAGGTTGAGTGTTAAGTGAACTTTATAAGTATTGGCACCAGGATCTTCGTTTATATCCAATGTGTATTTTTGGGCATACAACAAATCTAAACGGCGCAAGGTATTGGTAAGGCCAATGCCTTTGTTTTCTTCCAGGTTGGGGTTGGCGTCTTTATAAATCGAATTTTCTACCCGCAATTCCAGTAGCTCTGCATTTTGTTCAACACTAATCAGGATGTCGCTGGGCAGCGTCGCGCTTATGCCATGTTTAAAAGCATTCTCCACAAAAGGTAAAAATATCATGGGGGCAACGGTCATATCGTTAACCGTGGCGGGCGAATTAAATGTAACCTTCACCTTATCGGTAAGCCGCAGTTCCATCAGGCTGATGTAGTCTTTTATAAAGGCTATTTCCTGGCTTAACAATGCTGTGCCGTGTTGGGTATCATACAACACGTACCGCATCATTCGCGAAAGCTGGTGAATGGCTTTGCGCGATGTTTCGGCATTGATATGTGTAAGCGCGTAAATGTTATTCAAGGTATTGAAAAAGAAATGCGGGTTGATCTGCGCTTTCAGGAAGGATAACTCCGAACTGATTTTGTCCTGCTCTAAAGTTTCGCGCAGCCTGATATCGGCCTGCCACTTTTGGATGGCGGTGATGCTGGTGCTGATGCCTAAAACCAATGCCATAATAAAGATTACCGCATAATCGAAGATACGGTTCCGTTCGCCGTGTCTTGGCGGGCCATGTTTATGGATAGCATTATCCATTAACAGGTGCATGTTCAATGAACGGTCAATGAAAATGTTTAATATATATATAACTGCTACCAGGGTAATTATAAATATGAAGTACATGCCTGTCCGGTTTTTTAACAGGTACACAGGCACAAACACAATAGCGTTGATGTAAAATGCAGTTACCAGCATAATGATAAACAATGCCTGTTTTATCCAGAACTGGTAAGGCAATACAATATCCCACGTAAGGGGTTGATATAAAAATAACGCGAAGCCCAGCACTACCCATGTTAACACATGAATAAGGATAGTAATGGTACTGCTTTTTGATTTAAGGCTCATTTTTGATTTGAATCAGGAGTCAAGATACGAGAATCAGGACTATTAATGTTTTTTATTTTTTCGACAGAAAATCTTGACCTGAGATTTTCGATTACGGTTTAATAATCGTTCAATATTACTAAACCATTTGGTTATCAGGCAACCATAATCGCCTAACAGGCACAACTTGCCGACAAATGGCTAAAATTAACCGTTGAATACTGTAATTGGAGTTTAATACTCCAAATACATGATTCTATAGGCAAAAAACATGCCTTCGTCTACATTTACTATGCCTCTGTCTATTGCGTTTTTTGGGGTGGTGCTGATGTTATTGCTTTGTGTTGCAAATAAGCCACAACACAATGAAACTTAAATTTACATACCTGATAATTGCAGCATTGCTGTTTAGCCTTACAACCTTTGCTCAAACGGGCAGGCGGGTTAAGGGCACCGTAACAGACTCAACAGGGGTAACCTTGCCGGGCACAACTGTTAAACTGTTAACCGGCACCGATAGTACCAAGGTAATTACCGATAGTAAAGGAGCTTTTACTTTTGATGATGTAAAAGTTAACCAGTTTAGCCTGGTTTTAAACTCAATAGGTTACCAGGGACTGCGCCGCCGTTTTGTATTGGATAATGCCAATACCCCTGTATTTTTAAAGCCCATCATTCTTAAAAACGACACCTATATGCTTAACACCGTAACCATATCGGATGTTAACCCGGTGAAACTTAAGGAAGATACAATTGAATTTAACGCCGCAGCTTACCCGGTACGTGATAATGCGCCTGTAGAGGATGTCATCAAAAAACTACCCGGCGTTGATGTTGATAAAGATGGCAATATTACCGCCCAGGGTAAAAGCGTAACCAAGGTAAGGGTAAACGGGAAAGAGTTTTTTGGCGGCGATTTAAAATCGGCTACCAAAAACCTGCCGGCCGATATTGTGCAAAATATCCAAATTATAGATGATTATGGCGATCAGGCAAATCTTACAGGCGTAAAAAGCGGCGAGCCCGAGAAAATTCTGAACATTACCATAAAGCAAAGTAAAAACTACGGCTACTTTGGCCAGGCCAGTCTGGGCGGGGGCAGGGATGCCATACCCGGTATAGCAAACAGCCAGGAAAGTAACCGGTATGTAGCATCGGCAAATTTTTTCAAATTCAACGGCGATCAGCAACTGGCTTTTTTAGGTAACCTGAATAATACCAATACCAACTTGTTTACGTTTAACGGCGGCGGTCCAAGGGGCGGTGGTCCGGGCGGCCCGCCGGGGGGCAACAGTAGCAATACCAATGGTATTACCACAGCCCGCTCATTTGGGCTTAACTACCGCGATAGCTGGGGCAAAAAAGTTACTGCGTATGGCAGCTATAGCTTTGCCGATAATTCGGTATATACGCTTAACAAAACTATTCAAAATAACTTATCTACATCAAACCCAAGCACCAATACCAATAACAATACCCAAAACGACGAGAAGCTTAACCATCGTTTCAACTTCAATATCGAAATTAAACCGGATACAGTTAACTATATTAAAATTACACCATCGTTTGCTTATGCACGGGTAACTACCACTCAAATTGGCAGCAGCTTGCTGGTTGATAAGGCCCAAACTTTATCTAACTATAATTTTGATACCTACAGTAATCAAACCGAACCAAATTATGGTGCCAATGTGTTATTTAACCACCGTTTTGCCCGTAAAGGCCGCAATTTTAGCCTGAATGTGGGGGCCGGGTCATACAAGATCAATAAATACCAAAACCCGGTTTACACTTACCTGGATGGGGCTGCAAACGCGCCGCTAAACCAATTTATTAATACCGACAGCCGCACCGATAGTGTGGGCACAAGCGTATCGTTTTTAGAGCCGGTAAGTAAAAAAGGCTATCTTGAACTAACCTACGCCTATCATTACGCCTATACCACAGCCGATAAACTAACAGATACGCTAAATATTGATGGCGTAACCAAAGATTATTATGGCTTGCTGAGCAACAATTATAACTCCACGTTTATTACCAACCGTTTTGGCCTAAACTATCGTTTTATCGATAAAAAGTATAACTACACGTTGGGTTTAGTAGCACAGCCAACCATATTGCGTGGGCAATCATTAACCAATGGTGCTTCGCCAACAGATAGCCATACGTTTAACTTAGCGCCTAACGCCAGGTTTATTTATAACTTCTCGCGCAATCAGTCGTTGAGCTTAAACTATAACGGTGCCAGCAATCAGCCAACTTATACCGAACTACAGCCTGTTACCGATTTTAGCAATGCATCGTACCCCGTACAAGGTAACCCCGATTTAAAGCCGGAGTTTAATAACAACCTGTCCATCCGGTACAACAAGTTTAATTTCGAGAGTGGTAACGTGTTTTTTAGTAATTTATCTTTCACCACAACCGATAATAAGATAGTAGCTAACACCATCAATTATCCTAAAACGTACACGCCGAACAGTAAATTGGCCGGGAGCATTTTAACGCAGTATTTAAATGCCGATGGGTTTTACTCGGCACAAGGTTTTTATGTATTTGCCAAACCATGGGATAAAAGAAAATATAATTTATTCTTTATAGGCAACGTTGCATACAATAATAACATCTCTTATATAACTAATGTCGATTCGACAAGTTATGCCATGACAACCGAGAAAAATATAGCTAAAAACCTGGTGCTATCGCAAGGCGTAAAATTCAGGCTGAGTATTACTGATGTTGTAGATGCCGAGGCCAGCACAACCTATGCGGTTAATAAATCGAATAATTCGATCACCACGGCCAATATCAATAATAATTTCAGCTCGCTTAACCTGGGTATCAACGGTAAAAATTATTTGTGGAAGGACTGGACCCTGAGTTATGATTACTCCAAGATGTTTTACTATGGTTACAAAGGTGCAACCAACCCCAATATATTAAATACCTATGTTGAGCGCAGATTTTTAAAAGGAAACGCGGGTACCATCCGCCTATCAGCAATGGATGTGTTTAACCAAAACACGGGTTACACCAGCACACAAAGCGGCAGCTATGTAACCCAAACCAGCAGCAACAGGCTGGGCAGGTATTATTTGTTAAGCTTTACCCTTAAGTTACAGAAATTTGCAGGTAAAAAACCAACAATGGGTCCCGGTGGTCCCGGCGGACCTGGCCCTGGAGGCCCGCCTCCGGGTGGCGGCCCTGGCGGTGGCCCGTTTTAATGAGGGATAAAGCCTGAAAAGATATTTAAAATCTGGCCATCCCTGAGAAAGATGGCAAGCAATGATCATACGCGAGGTTGATCTGGATTTAGTTGATGTTATTGGTTTAAGCAATAACAGAGCGTCCCGGGGGTGAGATACCGGGACGCTTTTTTATGTTAAAACTCGTAATTGATGCCTGCTTTTATGCTGTTTGCATTTATGGTATAGTCCCTGCTATTGGTAATTGCCGCAGGGGTAGAGTAGGAAACGTATATGTCAACCTTTTTAGCCACAGTTATGCCCAGTTTAATAGGGAAGCTTATTAAGCCCGATGAAAGGGACAGGTAATTAGGGATAGTTGTTTGAAGATGGCTATTGTATATGTAGTTGCCCGTGGTTTTTACAAAGGCGTATGATATACCCGCATCAATAAAAAACTTAAAAGCGTTGGTGTTATAAATGTTGTAAATGACCTGCGGATTAAGAATAACCAAAAATTCCTTCACATTAAAATCAGATCTTGGTATATCGGGTTGGTTAAAGTAAAGCTCAACAGAGTTTTTATAAGCCGCGCCCGTTACCATTACTTCGCCACGTACAATAAGTTTACCAACGCTGGGGTTGGGATATAAGTTTACACCTGCCGATAGCGCCGGGTATACCGATGTTGTGTTTTTTGCATCATAAAACCTGTTGCCCTGGCCGGCAGCCAGGCTGGTTGTAAACAGTGTAGCATTAACTCCCACGCCCGCAAAGAATTTCCACGCCGATTTACTACCGTAGTTTTTTTTATCAACCGTAATGTTATTAAGCTTTTGCGAAATGCTTTTCAAATCGGGGAAACTGTAGGTGGCGTTTTCTATTTCGCTTTTTAATTTCTCAGATGTTGGGTTGTATTTAATGGCCAGGTCATACAGTTGTGGGATATAAATATTTTCTATTCGGGTTTGTACGCCATGCTCTGGCAAATAATAAATCCGGTAAACAAGTTCCTTAACCTGTCCGGTCTTGTTATCGCCAATAAAAAACCTCGTCTTTTTGGCATCAATGTATGAATACAAGGTTACATTAGGGCCATTTTGCTCCACCCTTAAAAATACCACATCCTGCTTTTGGGTCGAATCAACTCCTGTTTGTAATTTTGAAGTGTTGGTTTCATCCATGCTGATCTCCCCGGAGTATCTTTGATAAATAGACGAATTAATTAATTCAAAATAGCTTATATCATCTACCGTATAGGTTTTAACTCCTGTCGTGCTTTTAAATTCTACGCTTTTGGGATTGCCAAACCATTCTTTCTGGTTTATTTCGCCACGTAAGGTGTCACCTTTAAGGGTAACAACATAGCCTGGCTTATAATTGCTTTGCGCCATGGCTGCGGCAGGAAGCATAAACGCCGCCAAAATGAGTTTGTGTAGGTGTTTCATGAGATAAGGATTAGTTGAAATATTGTTTAGTTAAAAGTATAATTTAGTACTATTTGAACAGCACTTACCTGTATATAGTAGGCATCGGTGTTGGTAAAAGTTGCATTAGGGATATAAGCTACAGATACATCAAACTTTTTATTGATTATCGCGCCGACATGAAATGGGAATGAAGTCCATTTGGATAGTAATCCGTAGGGGTTGGCATTTTGCGTAATTGTACCGCTACTGTTATAAACTATTTTGCTTTTATAGCTCGATATATTTAATGATGCACCTACAGCGCCGTAAAATTTAAGATCGTCGGTATTATAAAAGTTGTACAGAATCTGAGGGATTAAGGAAAACGTATTTTGATTAAGCGAGTAGTTTTCAGATGAACCGCTGTTTACGGCGCTCCCCGTATATTTATTTGAGGTATAAGCTATTTCGGCCCTGAAAACAAGCTTCCCTGTATTCGGATTGGCCAATACGTTTACCCCGGCAGCAATCCTTGGGAAAAAGGAGGTCGGCTTTGCGCTTTTTCCTGTCGTCCCGGCGGTGCTTACAGATGGATCAAAATCAGCAAAAGCTTTATCAGATGATATTTTACTGATATTAACCCCTGCTGATGCAAAAAAGAAGGTTCCTTTCTTTTTACCTGTAACAACTTCATCATCTTTAGCGGTACTATGATTGATCATTCTTGATACTTCTACCAGGTCGTTATAATTATAATCTGCTTTTTCTATCCTTATTTTGAGGTTTTGGCTACCGTTAAATTTCTCGGATAACAGATATAGCTGCTGCATATAGCCATTTTCGTTTACGGTTTTGCCATCGTTGTTATAAATCCGGTAAACCAGTTCTACAGGTTGGTTGTCTTTGGTTTCGGTAACAAAAAAATGATCTTTTTTGCTGTCGGCGTATTCAAACAAGGTGATTTTAGCGCCCTTTTGAATGATTTTCAGGAACACAGTATCGGTAATGGTGCTTGCATCGCGGCCGGTAGGCAGATTTGAGATATTTGTTGGGTCGTTGTTCAGCAATCCGGCATAACGCTGATAGGCCTCCAGGTTAGTTGCAGAGAAAAATGTAATGTCGTTTACACCAAGTTCGCGGCTGTTTTTATTATCCGCTGTTGTCTTAAAACTGATCTTTTTGGGGTTAACAGCCCATTCTTTAATGTTGATGAAGCCACGTAAAGTATCGCCTTTAAGGGTAACAACATAACCTGGTTTGTAATTACTTTGCGCTACAGAAAATAAAGGCAATAATAATGCCGGAAGCAGGAGTTTGTAATAAGGTTTCATTAGGGAATAATTGGATTTAATCTGGCAGCAAGATATAAAAATATATCACTTAAAAGAAAATGTGACGTGTCGTTTTTTTAGTGGCGTAAAAAAAATGCGACAATCAGCTATTTTTACAATTATTGGCTATATTTATCGCATCAATTGTAAAATAAGCTGAATGAAACCGCAGTTACTAAAAGTTTCTTCGGGCCCTGCACACTCATTTAGTGTGCGGCACGATGTATTGCCCGATATCAACAACCGCTGGCATTGCCACCCCGAATTGGAACTCATTTACCTGAAAAAGGGAAGCGGTACCCAGTTTATTGGCGATAGTATAAAGCAATTCAAATCGGGCGATATGGTACTGGTTGGCCCCAACCTGCCGCATTACTGGCGTTTTGACGATTTGTATTTTAATTCCGGTGAAAATAACGGAGTGGAGGTTTTTGTAGTACACTTTTGTGAAAACTTTTGGGGCGATCAATTTTTACAACTGCCCGAAAATAAATTAATAAAAGTGCTGCTCGAGAAATCAAAACGCGGGTTGCAGGTTACCGGTGGCACAAAAGAAAAAGTGGCCGTACAGATGGCCGCGATGTTAAGTACAGACGGTGCCGAGCGCATTATTATGCTGCTGAAGGCATTAAACGCTATTGCCACCAGTGCCCCCTCAAGTTACATGGCCTCCATTGGTTTTAAATATGATCATAACGATTCGGAAAATGACAGGTTGAACGGCATTTATGAATACTCGATGCAAAATTTCAGGAAAAAGATTTACCTGGATGAGATTGCCGAGATAGCGGGCGTAAGTTCCAACTCGTTTTGCCGGTACTTTAAATCAAAAACCCGCAAAACCTTCTCGCAGTTTATTATCGAAATAAAAGTTGGCCACGCCTGTAAATTACTGATAGAAGATAAGCTGAACATTAAACAGCTATGTTACGATAGCGGGTTTAATAACTTTTCAACGTTTCATAAACATTTTAAGCTGGTAACCGGCAAAAGCCCGCTGATGTACCAGAAGGAGTTTATTAAAAATTCGTAAGCTGTTGCTAAGCCCCTCTAAATAGCTTGGCTTTCAGGAGCGCCAAAATCGGTCAAACCGCGAATAATCTCCTGCGGTTGACGATACTTTCATTAGCTATTTTTTTATTTCTCCCTGCCGGAGAAATATGGAAAGGGGGCACTTTCTTATGCCAAAAAAGCTGAATGTTTTAACCATTTTATGCCAACTATTTACCTGTAAACTTTATTTCTTTGTATAACCGATATACTACTTTTTAAATCTATTTATGGCCCACCGATATTGTTTAACGCTTGATTTGGTTGACGATGCCAAGCTGATTGCCGAATACGAAAAATACCACCAGGCTATCTGGCCCGAGATTCACAAAAGTATTACCGAGTATGGTATCACCAACATGGAAATTTATCGTTTTGATGTGCGCCTGTTTATGATCATAGAAACCGATGATACTTTCAGTTTCGAAAAAAAGTCGGCCGCCGATGTCGCCAATCCAAAAGTGCAGGAATGGGAAAACCTGATGTGGAAGTATCAGCAGGCTGTTAAAGGGGCCCAAAAAGGCGAGAAATGGGTTTTAATGGATAAAATATTTCAGCTATAAATAACCTGTCAACTAAATTATAAACCTCATGTTCAAAAAACTTCAATTATCTATGCTGGTGATGCTGGTAGCCGTTTTATCGGCATCGGCACAACAAAAAACAATTGGCGCCGAAACCGATGCCCAAAAAGAAAAACGTATGGAATGGTGGAAAGACAGCCGCTTTGGTATGTTTATTCACTGGGGATTATACTCAGGTGCGGCAAGGCACGAGTGGGTAAAGCATAACGAGAAAATTGACAACGCCGGCTACCAGAAATATTTCGAACAGTTTAACCCCGATTATTTTGATCCGCAGAAGTGGGCCAAACAGGCGAAGGCTGCCGGTATGAAGTACGCGGTACTCACCACTAAACACCATGAAGGTTTTTGCCTCTTTGATTCAAAATATACCGATTATAAAGCGCCTAACACCCAGGCCAAACGCGATTTGGTACGCGAGTATGTAAACGCTTTCCGTGGGCAGGGGCTTAAAGTAGGTTTTTACTATTCATTGTTAGACTGGCACCACCCTGATTACACGATTGATGAAATTCATCCGCAATCGCCAAAAGATAAAAGCGACGCCAGCTATGCCAGGCTGAATAAAAACCGCGATATGGCCAAATACCGTCAGTACATGCGCAACCAGATAACCGAGTTGCTAACTAACTATGGTAAAATTGATATCCTTTGGCTCGATTTTTCTTTTCCCCGCGGCGATGGACATGGCAAGGGTAAAGACGAGTGGGGATCTGTTGAGCTGTTAAAACTAATCAGGAAATTACAGCCGGGTATCATTGTAGATAACCGCCTTAACCTGGAAGAATATAAAGATGGTGCCGACTTTGAAACGCCGGAACAGGTAGGCACAGCCGAACTGGCCAAATACCGTGGTAAAACCTGGGAAACCTGCCAAACATTTTCGGGTTCATGGGGATATTATCGCGATGAAAATACATGGAAAACCCACCGCCAGTTACTGGATTTGCTGATAACATCGGTAAGCAATGGTGGTAACCTTATCCTTAACGTAGGCCCAACCGCCCGTGGCGAATTTGATTATCGCGCCACAAACGCGCTGGATAGTTTGGCACACTGGATGCATGCTAACGATAAATCAATTTACAACTGTACCTATGCCCCCGATACTTATAAGATACCCGAGGGAGCAAAGCTTACATACAATAAGGCTACAAAAAAACTATATGTGCAATTGTTTGATTACCCCAAGGGTAAGCTGGTACTGCCTGGTTACGCCGGAAAGATTAAATACGCGCAGTTTTTAAACGATCACTCGGAGTTGTTATACAAAACATCAGGATCTGATGACCTGGAGGTTACCATGCCGGCCAAACCGCCGTATGAGATACCGGTTATTGAGTTATCGCTTAATTAGCATTGGTTAGTCCATGGTCCATAGACCATCGTCTGATCTTATAAAAATACAAATACGATATAATGTCGCAAAAAGAAATATTTTTAAGAATACACCTGCATGATAATGTGCTGGTTGCGCTGCAAAACCTGGAGTTGGGTACCCTAATTAATTTTGAGGGCGAGAGCTTCCCGTTGGTTGACCGTGTGGCGGCCAAACACAAATTTGCGATTAATGAATTGGTGCAGGGCGCCGAAATTTATATGTATGGCGTATTGGTAGGTAAGGCTACGGTAACTATACCAAAAGGTGGCTTGCTTACTACGGCCAATGTGCACCACGCATCGGAGGGCTTTCACTTAGGCGAGCGCAAGCTGAGCTGGCACCAGCCCGATACCTCAAATTTTGCAGGCAAAACATTTAACGGTTATCACCGTGCCGATGGATCGGTAGGTACTGCAAATTACTGGATAGTAGTACCACTGGTATTTTGCGAAAACCGGAATATCCAGGTTTTAAAGGAGGCTTTGGTTGATAAGCTTGGCTATAAAAAAGCCAAAAGCTACGAGGGCGATGTGGAGCAACTCATGGAACTTTACCAGGCAGGTAAATCTGTTGAAGAGATTTTGAATGCTGATATTCAGTTAAGCGCCGATAAACCAAATTCAAAACGTTTGTTTAAAAATATTGATGGTATCAAGTTCCTGAACCACAGTATGGGCTGCGGTGGTACCAAAGATGATTCGGACGCTTTGTGCGGATTGATTGCCGGCTATATTACCCATCCAAACGTTGCCGGTGCCACGGTGTTGAGCCTGGGCTGCCAGCATGCACAGGTAAGTATTTTGCAGGCCGAGATTGTCAAACGCGATCCGGCTTTTAATAAACCAATGGTGGTATTAGAGCAGCAAAAAGTGGGCACCGAAAGCGAATTGCTGAAACAAGCCCTAAAACAAACTTTTGCCGGCCTGGTACAGGCTAACCAAACTCAACGCCAGCCCGCACCGCTATCAAAGCTGTGCATTGGTATGGAGTGTGGTGGCTCTGATGGTTTCTCGGGCATTTCGGCAAACCCGGCTTTGGGTTATGTATCAGATTTGCTGGTTACCATGGGCGGCTCGGTAATCCTGGCCGAATTTCCCGAGCTTTGCGGGGTAGAACAGGAACTGAGTGACCGTTGTGCCGACGTGGAAACTGCCAACCGCTTTATGCAGTTAATGACCACCTACAATGCCCGTGCCGAGGCCGATGGGTCGGGCTTTTACGCCAATCCATCGCCAGGCAATATTCGCGACGGTTTAATCACTGATGCCATTAAATCGGCCGGAGCAGCCAAAAAAGGCGGTACATCGCCGGTAACAGCCGTGTTGGATTATCCCGAAAAGGTAACCAGGCCAGGCTTAAACCTGTTGTGTACTCCCGGCAGCGATGTGGAAAGTACTACGGCCGAAGTAGGATCGGGCGCAAATATTGTATTGTTTACAACGGGTTTGGGTACACCTACAGGTAACCCCATTACCCCGGTGATTAAACTATCAACCAATACGGTAATGTTTGAGCGTATGCCTGATATTATCGATATTAACTGCGGCACCATCATCGAGGGCGACGAAACTATCCGGCAGGCCGGCGAACGGATCCTGAACTATGTGATACAGGTTGCCAATGGCGAAGTTGAACCAAAATCGGTAAAGCTTGGCCAGGACGATTTTATACCGTGGAAAAGAGGAGTGTCGCTGTAAAAAGCCCAAAGCCCCCTCTAAATCTCCCCCTGAAGGGGGAGACTTTAAAAAGAATACTTTAAAGGAGAGAAGGATAGGCTAATAGTTTCAATTTTGGTAAACAATAATTAAAAATAAGATAAAACAAAAAGTCTCCCCCTTCAGGGGGAGATTTAGAGGGGGCAATATGTTCAAATTAACCAATAAATCAGCAGTAATAACCGGCGGTGGCAGCGGGATAGGCAGGGCAATGTCGATACTTTTTGCGCAGCAAGGCGCTGCTGTGCACATCATCGAATTAAATGATATAGCGGCGGCCGATACCGTTGCCGAAATAGAAGCGGCCGGCGGCAAAGCCAAAGGCTATGCCTGCGATGTAAGTAACCAGCAACAAGTAGTGGATACTTTTACAAGTATTGGTGTTATTGATATTTTGATAAATAACGCAGGCATTGCCCACATTGGCCGCGCTGATACCACCAGCACTGCCGATTTTGAAAAAGTATTTAACGTAAATGTAAAAGGTGCTTATAATTGCCTGTACGCCGTTATACCTATGCTAAAGGCAAACGGGGGCGGGGTTATCCTCAATACAGCTTCGATAGCGGCCAGCGTTGGTATTACCGATAGGTTTGCTTACTCCATGAGCAAAGGTGCTATACACGCCATGACACTGTCTGTAGCGCGCGATTATCTTCACGATAACATCCGCTGTAACTGCATTTCGCCGGCACGCATCCATACACCCTTTGTGGATGGCTTTATCGCCAAAAATTATGCGGGGCAGGAAGCCGAGATTTTTGAAAAGCTCTCCAAAAGCCAGCCGATTGGCCGGATGGGCAAATCAGAAGAAGTGGCAGCATTGGCGCTCTATTTATGTTCAGACGAGGCCGGGTTTATCACAGGTACCGATTACCCTATCGATGGCGGCTTTATCACCCTTAATAATTAAACAAAACCATAACAACAAGATACAATGAAGCTTATTAGATTTGGCGAACCCGGCAAAGAAAAAACAGGTATTATCCTTAACAATAAAAAATACGATACTTCAGCTTTTGGCGAAGATTATACCGAGCAGTTTTTTGAAACCGACGGCCTTGCACGTTTAGCCGCCTTTGTAAAAGATGCTGTATTGCCCCAGGTTGCCGATGATGTACGTTTGGGCAGCCCCTTTGCGCGCCCGTCAAAAATCATCTGCATCGGCCTAAATTATGCCGACCATGCGCATGAAACCAATGCACCGCTGCCGCCCGAGCCGGTAATTTTTATGAAAGCTACATCGGCTATTGTAGGCCCAAATGATAATGTTGTGGTGCCTAAAAATTCGGTAAAAACCGATTGGGAGGTTGAGCTTGCCGTAGTTATCGGCAAAAAAGCATCCTATGTTGATGAGGCCGACGCGATGGATTATGTTGCCGGTTATGTTTTGCACAATGACGTATCTGAACGGGAGTTTCAGCTGGAGCGTAACGGCACCTGGGATAAGGGTAAAGGCTGTGATACCTTTGCGCCGCTTGGTCCGTTTTTGGCAACTGCCGATGAGATTGAAGATCCGCACAACCTGCACCTTTGGTTAAAAGTGAATGGCGAAATTATGCAGTACGGTACCACATCAAACTTTATATTTACCCTGCCGCAGGTTATATCTTATACCAGCCAGTTCATGACCTTGTTACCGGGCGATATTATATCAACAGGTACCCCGGCGGGTGTTGGCCTGGGTATGAAACCGCCTGTTTACCTTAAACCCGGCGATGTTATTGAATTGGGTATTGATGGCCTTGGCGAACAAAAACAAAACGTGGTAGCATATGCTTAAAATAGATTCGCACCAGCATTTCTGGATCTTCGACCCTGTGAGGGATAGTTGGATTAGCGACCAAATGCTGGCTATAAAACGTGATTTCTCGCCGGTTGATTTGTTGCCCGTTTTACAACAACACGGCATAGATGGTTGTGTATCTGTACAGGCAAGTCAAACCGATGATGAAACCATGTTTTTGCTGGATCATGCTGCTGCAAACCCGTTTGTTAAGGGGGTAGTAGGCTGGGTAAACCTGCAAGCTGATGACCTTGAAAGCCGATTGCTGCAATATAAAAGCTACGATAAGCTAAAAGGTTTCCGGCATGTTTTGCAATCAGAGCCTGATGATGAATACATGCTGCAACCTGCATTTCAAAAAGGTATAGCCACGCTCGGGAAGTATGGCTATACCTATGATATCCTGATATTTCCTCAGCATCTGCATTTTGCTAATCAACTGGTTGGCAATTTTCCCAATCAGCAATTTGTGGTTGATCATTTGGCCAAGCCACACATCAGGGATAAAAAAATAAGCGGCTGGCAAAAAGATATTGAGGTGCTGGCCAAACATGAAAATGTATCCTGTAAAATTTCGGGAATGCTAACCGAAGCTGATTGGGGCAACTGGAAGGTTGATGATTTTACCCCATACCTCGATATAATATTCAACGCATTTGGGCCGGCCCGTGTCATGTTTGGATCGGATTGGCCGGTTTGCCTGCTGGCAGGCGGTTACGAGGGTACCATGCAGGTAACGCAAAACTATGTTGCTAAGTTATCTGCCACCGAGCAGGAACAATTTTGGGGAGGCAACGCTATTTCGTTTTATAGCTTGTAAGGGTGATATCAATATCCAGACTGATTTTTTCAGTGAAAACTCAACTAAATTGGGTTAACATAACTTAACATATTTTGAGAAAAAATATTATAAATATTTGATTATTAATATGTTGTAAATAATCATGGTTAACGCCGAACACATGCTTGTGCAATTTAAGCGCATCCCAATATTTGCGCCTGTTGTTAGCAAAATCAGTTGCCTAAGCGCCCTGGATCTTTTTACAAGGTTGTGAAGTAAACACAAGGTATCGTTTGATGCCTATAAGCTTTGTTCCGCCAGTTATTATTAAATGACAGATCATAGCCGCTAAATGTTAGATGCATTTGCCCTGCCGATTTTTCGCCCCCTTCTTAATAAACTTACGAAGTTTCCAAAACTTTGTAAGTTCCTGTGCACAGGCGTAAAACGCCTTTTTTTGTCCTCATATTGTAACATTCCCTTAGGTATAAGCGTTCATAAATTATTGGCACATATTTAGCTATATACCGGTAACGATTACAGCTAAAATTAATACTGCTTAAGTTTTTATCACAGTTTTAGATGTGCGTATTAAACAATTTATTTTCAACGTTATGCCTTTTATATTTTTCCAAATCGCTGCACTGCTTGCTGTAATCTGTTTCACAGTTGTTATGTTCATTTTGCGCTCTAAAACACGCAAAAAATCAAATTCTGTTACAAAATATAAAATTGACACCGATACAACCTATGCCCGGTACGCAATTAACGAGAATGGTTTCCTCGAAGAAATAAACGAAGGGAAATTATCAAAGTATAGAAATTAGTATCCACACAGCAAGACATGTAAAAGACGATTGTCCTAAATAAAGAACAATCGTCTTTTAGTATCAAGTAGTTAGTATCAAGTATCAAGATTTTTTGACTTTCAGACTAACCAATTTTTGCAGCTGTCTTGATACTTGATACTCGCTACTTGATACCAGACCGCAGCAGTCTTGATACTTGATACTAACTACTTGATACCAGACTACAGCAGTCTTGATACTAACTACTTGATACTAAATTCTACTTCGCGTTGATATTCTCCGCTCAGTTCATCAGCGCTGGGGCCGTAGCTGCCGGGTATCGGGA
This sequence comes from Mucilaginibacter sp. P4_C11, assembly GCF_056402115.1. Lineage (NCBI taxonomy): Bacteria > Pseudomonadati > Bacteroidota > Sphingobacteriia > Sphingobacteriales > Sphingobacteriaceae > Mucilaginibacter > Mucilaginibacter sp. P4_C11. Next base: position 47,751 of record NZ_JBFUIA010000023.1, read on the forward strand.
TGTTTAGCAGGCGCAGGTAAACACCTAACTGGGCGCGATGATGTACAAGCTGGCAAAAGGCAACCCTGATTACTTCGGCCTTGTTATAGTTCTGTAATATAACATCGCCATTGCTTAGTGTCCAGGGTTTCAGCAGGTCTTCTTCGCTGATGTGTTGCAGGGCTTCTTTGCCCTTGGCAACTGATTGTTCCAGCAACTCTAATAAGCCTTGGGCGCTTTCGGCTGTTGGGGGATTATAAGGTTCGGTGGCAAAATTTAATCCATCGGTGTACACGGCCAGCGCAAGCCAGTTTGGCAAATCAACGATGTGTACGGTAAGGTCTTCAATGGTCATGCTTTTTGGGTGCGGCTGCCATTTAAATTTGTCGGTTGGTACAATCTCGAGCATTTTGCGGGTGGTTTGGGCTTCCTGTTCCAACTCCTTTAAAAACATTGGGATAATATTCATAGCGTTTTTGTTTTTGATTTATAATTCAAAGTAACAACCCGCTTGTGACAGCCCTATGTCAACAGCATTTAATAAAGTTTAATTTATTTTATTCGTTTGCCATCGCCAAAAAATCCGGCGTTAGTCTATATTAGTACAGGTTTTAAACCTGCGTTTATGAAAAAAATAACCTTACTCTTATTGCTTCTTAATTTTACCGCGTTCGCCCAGTCGCATAAAAAAGCGATTATCGTGCTTACCTATGATGATGCATTGCCATCGCAACTGGATATAGCGCTGCCGCAACTGGATTCTTTGGGATTTAAGGGAACCTTTTTCCTTACGGGGTATATAACCCATGTAACTATTCCGCGTTGGCGACAGGTTGCTTTAAAGGGACACGAATTAGCTAACCACTCGCTTTATCATCCCTGTTTAACCACTTCGGTAAAAGCCAATCCTGCAAATAATTCGGCCAACTATTCGGTATTTATGATCAAGCGTGAAGTTGCCGAAATGAATAACCTGCTGTATGCCGTCGACGGAAAAACCGGCACACGTACTTACGCTTACCCTTGCACCGAGATAGCTGTTGGTGGTGTAAAATACGCCGATTCGCTGAGCGCAGCCGGCATTATCAAGTACGCGCGCATTGGCGGCGGCCCCGATGCGGTTATAACCGATTTTAAAAAGATTGACCCCATGCAGGTTCCGGCCTGGGGTGTACACGGCGGCGTTACCGGCGATGAATTGATTGCTTTTGTAAAAAAGACACAGCAAAGCGGCGGGTTGGGTGTGTTTATGTTTCATGGTATAGGAGGCGATTATATAACTACACCTGCAGCCGCGCACAAACAATTATTGCTTTACCTAAAGCAACACCCCGACGAAATAGAAGTGCTTACGTTTCAGGACGCGCTTGATGCTGTTAAGCGGATAAATTAACAGGCGTGTTTGGGTGGTATGGTTTATAGGCAAAAGACAGATAGGGTTGCCGCTGTAGCCAGCAATCAATAACATTGGTATCCAATCGTAAACCATGAAACATATTTTACTTTTTTTATTTGCTGTTTTGCCGGCAATTTGCATGGCGCAAAAACCAGTTGCCGAAAGCCTGACGGCCGAATACTTAACCAACCCGGTTGGTATTGATATTAGCCATCCCCGCCTGAGCTGGAAAATTAGTACCACGCAAAGGAATACTTTACAGCAAGCCTATACTATTGTTGTTACTACTGATGCTTCCTTTTCGTCCTCCAAAACCGTTTGGAATACGGGAAAGGTAGCGTCCGATTCATCAGTGTTTGTTACTTATAATGGCGTTGCGCTAAAATCGGCAACACGCTACTATTGGCGGGTAAAACTATGGGATAACCACGGCAATACATCTGCCTGGAGCAAACCAGCTTATTTTGAAACAGGTTTGTTTAACACCACCGACTGGACGGCCAGCTGGGTACAGCCCAAACAAGACAGCTCTCGCACAAAGCCTGCAGTAATGTTACGCAAACAATTTTCGGCAACTAAAAAAGTGGTATCGGCCCGGGTTTATGCTACCGCCCATGGCGTGTATGAGCTATACCTCAACGGCGGCAAAATAGGTAACCAGGTGCTTACTCCCGGTTGGACGGAGTATAAAAAACGCCTGCAATACCAGGTTTATGATGTTACCGCTATGCTACAACCCGGCGATAACGTAATTGGCGCCATGATTGGCGACGGCTGGTTTAAAGGCACGCTGGCTTATATGAACAACTGGGGTTTCTGGGGTAAAAACCTTGCCCTGTTATGCCAGCTACAAATAACTTATGCCGATGGCACTATCGAAAACGTAAACTCAGATGGCTCATGGAAAGGTACCCAAAACGGTCCGGTAACGCTTAACGGCATTTACGATGGCGAAAATTATGATGCCCGTAAAGAAATAACCGGCTGGAATAAGAAAGGGTTTGATGATGTTGCCTGGTTGCCGGTTGATGTAGCCAACAACATCACAAAAAACACATTGGTTGGGGTACAAAGTGTGCAGGTACACCAAATTGCCGAACTGAAGCCCATCGCGATTTTTAAAAGCCCCAAAGGAACCCAAATTATTGATTTTGGACAGGATATGACGGGCTGGATAAGAATGAAAGTGAGTGGGCCGGCCGGAAAAACCGTTACCATAAGGCATGCCGAAGTGTTGGATAAATTTGGTGAGTTTTACACAGCCAACCTGCGCAATGCCGCCGCAACCATTAATTATACCCTGAAGGGCGATGGCGTGGAAACATTTGAGCCGCACTTTACTTTTATGGGTTTCAGGTATATTGCTGTAGAGGGTTTTCCGGGCGAGATTAAGCCTGAGAATTTTACGGCTGTTGTAATACACTCGGATATGGCGGTTACCGGGCAGTTTACCTGTTCAGATACCATGATTAACAAGCTACAACACAATATTCAGTGGGGGCAAAAAGGTAATTTTTTAGATATTCCTACAGATTGCCCGCAGCGCGATGAACGATTGGGCTGGACAGGCGACGCGCAGGTTTTTTCGCGCACGGCGGCATTTAACATGAACGTAGGTCCGTTTTTTGCCAAATGGATGAAGGATGTAGCAGCCGATCAGTTTCCGGATGGCGGGGTGCCTTTTGTGGTGCCCGATGTTTTACAAACCAACCGCGCCACATCGGCGGGCTGGGGCGATGTGGCTGTTATTGTTCCATGGACGATGTACCAGGTTTATGCCGATAAGCGCATTTTACAAACCCAATATCCCAGCATGAAAGCTTACGTTGATAAAATCATCAACAAGGCAGGGGATAGCTACATTTGGCGCGGGGGCAGTGTTTTTGGCGATTGGTTGTTTTACCGTCCGGGCATCTATGACTTTTCGGAGCCGAATGGTTATACCAATCCCGATATGATTGCTACCGCTTTTTATGCATATTCGGCAAAACTGCTTAGCCAGGCCGCGGGCGCTATAGGCAACACCGCCGACGAGAAGAAATACAATGACGTGTTTGAGGGGGTAAAAAAGGCATTCATTCATAATTATATGACCCCTACAGGTCGGATTTTCGCAGACTCGCAAACAGGCTATGTACTGGCATTGAAATTTAACCTGGTACCCGATAGTTTAAAAAGCAGGGCAGCGGCTTACCTTGTTGAGGATGTGCGCAGCCGGAACAACCACCTTTCAACCGGGTTTTTAGGTACGCCTTACCTGTGCCAGGTGTTATCGCAAAATGGGTATACCAATGTGGCTTATGACCTGTTATTGCAAAAGACGTATCCATCATGGCTATACCCTGTAAAAATGGGCGCTACCACCATTTGGGAGCGTTGGGACGGTATTAAAACCGACAGTACTTTCCAGGATAAAGGCATGAACTCCTTTAACCACTACTCGTACGGTGCCGTGGGCGATTGGATGTACCAACATGTTGCCGGCCTGCAAATTGGTAAACCGGGCTATAAAAATATAGTATTGAAACCCGAGCCCGGCCGCCAGTTTACCTTTGCCAAAGCAACTTTTGAAACCATGTATGGCCAGCTGCTTTCTGAGTGGGAGGTTAAAGATGGCACTATGCGCATACATGTTAAAATCCCGGCCAATACCACAGCAGGACTAACACTGCCACAGGCACATGCCGAAGATGTAAAACAGGATGGTAAACCGCTAACGGGTGCCAGTGGCGATGTAAACGGTACAACAGTACAATTAGGATCAGGCGATTATACTTTTAACTATCCCTGGGTTGTGGTGAAAGATAAGGTTGCGGCTAAATAATTTTAACGTGCGCAGAGGGCAATGTTTTGCTCTCTGCGTTATGATTATTATTACCCAACTAACTGGATAAATAACCGCCTTAAAGTCAATTCTGCATCTTTGCACAAACCCGGATGCACCTTTGATGATTGCACCACGGTACTACGTGTAGCAGTAAGCCATCTAAAGCGCGAAGCTATATCCAGTTTGGCTATGGGGCCGGCATCGGGAGCGCCATGGGCTATTTTTTCAAACGATTTAACGTTGTCTTTAAGGCAATCTATATCCAGGCCGGGTGCAAAAGCCGCTATCCTGGCTTCATCTATCGATACAATTGCTTTTAAAAACTTCTGTTTCGGGCAATAAAGTATCACGCCAATATTTACAAACTCCTCGCGCTCTACCCTGGGTACAACGCGTACTACGGCGTACTCAAACAGCTGATCGGGCATTTTTAGCTTCGGTTACAAATATTGCCGATGATGCAATACGGGTTAATAAAAATTGCGCGTAAACTTCCCTGCGCTCTGCCGGTGTTCCGTTTCCTGATTCATCGGTAAGCCAATCATCCGGGATTAAATTCACAATGTTATAAATGTGTTCGGAGGTTAAAATGGATTTAAATTCGGCATCCACCTCATCCAATTCAGATGCTTGCGGAAGCAGTACATGGTCTTTTACCTGCACAAAGGGCCGTTTTGCCGATTCCTGCCAGTTATGCCACGAGTGGTGAAAATACAGGGCTGCGCCATGGTCAATGAGCCACAGCTCTTTGTGCCACATCAGCATGTTGGTGTTGCGGGGGGTACGGTCAACGTTGGTTAGCAGGCAATCAAGCCAAACTATTTTGGATGCCAGTTTAGCATCCAAAGTATTAACAACCGGGTCGTACGTTATTGCACCCGACAAATAATGCAATGCAAGATTAAGCCCGACGCTGAATTTGAGCAGGTCCTGTATCTCCTCGTCGGCCTCAGAACGGCCGAAGGCTTCATCAAGATTAGCAAACACCAGTTCGGGCACTTTAAGGCCCAGCAGGCGGGCTAATTCGCCGCCAATAAGCTCGGCTATCAGCGCCTTTAAGCCCTGGCCGGCCCCGCGGAACTTAAGTACATATAAAAACTCGTCGTCGCCTTCGGCAATAGCCGGCAGCGATCCGCCTTCGCGCAATGGCGTAACATAGCGGATCACCTTAATGGTGCGGAGTTGTGGTGGATTGTAATTCATTTTTCGGTAGAAAATTAGGGCAAATTTATGAGAAATATGGTAGCCTGCATTTTATTTCCGCCATCCCAAAGATAAATCCTATTTTGGCTGATACATGATGCAGGAATATATATTAGGTATTGATATTGGTACCGGCAGCACAAAGGCTGTAGCTGTTGGTTTAACCGGCGAGGCTTTGGGTGTAACCCAGCAGCATTACGGTATTGATATTCCCCAACCCGGTTATAGCGAACAGAACCCGTTAATTATTTGGGATGCTTTTGTAAAATGCGTGCAGGAAATAATTGTAAAGATAGGCTATGCGCCGCAGGCACTTAGCTTTAGCAGTGCTATGCACAGTATTATCCCTGTTGATAAAACAGGTACGCCATTAGCGCCCATGATTACCTGGGCCGATGCCCGTGCCGAAAATATCGCCCAGGATTTAAGGAATTCGCCAAAAGGGGAGGAGATATACCGAATAACAGGAACACCGATCCATGCGATGTCGCCTTTATGCAAGCTCATTTGGCTAAAAGCAAATAAGCCCGGCCTGTTTGCGCAGGCAGATATGTTTATATCGATAAAAGAGTTTATGTGGTTTAAACTGTTTAATATTTTCCAAATTGATTATTCTATCGCCTCGGCCACAGGGCTTTTTGATATTTTAAAATTGCAATGGAGCAATGATGCCTGCCAGCTTGCCGGTATAACTGCCGATAGATTATCAGAACCTGTAAATACCACTTATTATAGGGATAGCCTTCACGCTGCTACGGCAAACCTGCTGGGCATAGCCTCTGATGCCAAATTTATTATAGGTGCAAGCGATGGCTGCTGTGCAAACCTGGGCAGCCATACTACAGGGCCAGGTGTTGCCGCGCTTACTATTGGTACAAGCGGGGCGGTACGTATTACCAGCCCTGTACCGGTTTATAATTACCAGGGTATGACCTTTAACTACCTGCTTAACCAAAATACTTATGTATGCGGTGGAGCTGTAAATAACGGCGGGATTGCCATAAACTGGCTGCTGAAAAATTTTTTACAAAAGGAGAATCTTACAGGTGCCGATTATGACGCTTTATTCAACACCATTGAAACGGTACCGGCGGGCAGCGACGGCCTTTTATTTTTACCCTATTTATACGGCGAGCGTGCGCCGCTTTGGGATACCAAAACCAGCGGTGCTTATTTCAATATTAAACCGACCCATACCCAGGCCCATTTTTTAAGGGCTGCGCTTGAAGGGGTTTGTTTTGCTTTGTATAATGTGCTAAAAACGGTAGAGGATGCCTCGGTTGCTATTACACAGGTTAATATAAGTGGTGGTTTTGTAAGTTCCGGCACCTGGACGCAGATACTGGCCGATATTACCGGCAAAAAACTGGTAGTGCTGCAACCCGAAGACGCATCTGCTGTGGGTGCTGTTTATCTTGCCATGCAGGTAATGCATCCCGCAAGCTATGAGGAGCTAACCCATGTGAACGGGGAAACCGTTATTGCTCCTAACCAGCAAAATCATGAATTGTATAACAAATCCTTCGTTATTTTTAAAAAGCTTTACCTCGATTTAAAGGATACCATGCACCTGTTTAATAACCTGGGAATCTGAAAAATTAAACGTAAAGCATTAAAGTTGCAATAGTGTTTTCTGATAAAATGAAATTGAAATGATCACACTGTTATTTAAAACCCAATGCTTTTGTAAAACGATGGCAGCAATAAACAATAACCGGAGCTGCCAGTACATCCATAGTGTAGTGGATATGCTGAATGAGCAGCAGGAACATTAAAATGATAGTGGAGGCGAGGGCAATGCGTTTATCGTTTTTACGTTCGAGGTTTAAGTAAATTAAAAAGAGGGTTGATGTGTGGCCCGAAAAGAAAAGGTCTTTAGTGATTGAAGCATGCCCGTAAAAGTACCCGGTAAGCGGGTCAATCAACGGTACAAGCCCGGCCGGTGGATCAAGTTTTACCAACGTTAGTGTTATAAAGCGGGCTATACATACAAAAATGATAGTCCAAAGGTAGGTTATGCCCAAATCCGGCTTGTAAAGTGTCCTGATTATCATGAGGATACCCATCCCCCATATTATTGCAAAAATTGGTATTGATACGTCAACCGCCGGCAAATTTGCCAGTACCCAATCATGCAGTACTACCCCATGCCTTTGTTCAATAGCTTTAAAAAAAGAAGGCATTGTATTAATTATCGCCACAATAAGCATGGTGCCAATAATGAGCCTTACCCGTTTTAAGCTTGTATTAAACGCGGTTTGCCAGTTAAGTTTTATTCTATATAGGGTAATCTGGGTCAAAATTTTATCAGGGAAATGATTTGCAAAGGTAATTATTGACGCCGTTATTAATAATATGTTACACCAATGTTAAAGTTATTGCCAAATATAATATAAATTTAAATGCAATATAGTTGCGTTAATTTTATATTTGCAACATGGGTCATCATAAAACTACGGCACGGATAGATAGGATTGGTATTACAGCATCTACGTTATGCGCCGTTCATTGCGCGGTGGTACCGCTTATATTTACAAGCCTGCCGCTTATTGGCCTGGGCTTTTTAGCGTTACCACTGGTGGAGTGGGGGATGATTGTTTTTGCGCTGATGATAGGCTTATACTCGATAGGTTTATCCTACCTGCGCGTTCACAGGCGGCTAATGCCGGTAATTTTATTGGTAACAGGCTTTGCAATCATTATACTCGGGCATGTTTTTTTAAGCGGACGAATGGAAGGCATTATTGTGCCTGCCGGGGGGTTATTGATAGCGACAGCTCATTTTATTAATTACAGGCGCATCGGGCCACATCCTGTAATATCCAAAGGGACACCTTGTTGATTGGTAATATCTCGAATTTTTTTTGCTGCCTGTGCTTGGCAAAGGGAAGTGAAACTTAAAATGCTAATTCTCCATGCTCGATAACTGCCGAATCGCAAACGTAGGTGGGAACAATACCTGTTGCGTTTATACGGTTTTCGGCATCAACTGCCTGGGTGTTGCCGGATAATACCAGTACAGTATCAAGGCCAAACTTATTGCCGCCCAAAATGTCGGTTTGCAGGGTATCACCGACCATTACAATATCTTTTTTGCTGATTGGTCCCTGATCGCGCAGCAAATCATAAGCAAACATAAACATCTGCGAATCGGGCTTGCCAAAGCGGATAAACTCCTTGCCCACAATTTTTTCAATCATGTGGGCAATCCCGCCAATGGCTATTGATACATCGTGTTTGCTAAGTGGATAAGCATGATCTGTATTGGCAACAATTGCAGGGATGGTGCGTTTGCGCAGTATATTTACGGCTTTATTCAAATCCTCAAACCAATCAAAACCTTCATCATCCAAAAACACCAGGGCATTTACTTTATCAATATTCGAGGCATCTATCTGGCTTACCGGCAGGGTGTGCAGCCCCGAACTATCGATATAATGCGCAGAATCTGGCGTACCCAGGTAAGCCACAATACCATCATTCACTTTCAGGTCAAGGTACTCTTTGGTAAGCATGCCCGATGAAATGATCTTATCCGGTGTTATGGCAAGCAGGCCTTTGTTATTATATGATTCCGCCAGTTGTGCCGGGCTGCGCGATGCATCGTTGGTAACAATATAGTAATCCTTTTTTTGCTGATCCAGGTAGGCAAACGTGTTTTCGATGCCCGGCAGCAGCCCTTTATAATTTTTCAGAACCCCAAAAGCGTCAAAAAAAACAACTTTGTACCTGTCTATTATAGATTTAAAGTTGTCTATCCTGTTCATGCCTGCGTTTGCTTTAATTAAGCTGCAATATGCTCAAATATTAACTCAAAGCCTATTTTAATTTAAGTGCCTCTATGATTTTTTCGGCATCAAAATCCCTGTCTACCGATGGTAAATAAACATTGAATGCCTCGGTTTGCAATTTTTGCGCATATTGTTCGCTAAAAAAGTACTTACCATCCTTAATTACATAGTTCAGGATAAAAAAGCGGTATGCTTCTTTCATAAACCTTATTTCGTCGGCGGTAAGCGGGTTAACTTTATGATATTCTTTCAGGAATAAGATAAATCTATCCTCCATCATGGTGTTAATCACATAGCTAAATACCGTACGGTCGCCAATGTCCGATACCACGCGGCTGAAAAAGTAAAAATCAAGCACGCGATAACTCATCCTGAACCAATCATAATCCCAGCGGGAATATAATTCAAGGCTTGGCGTTACCGAAAAGTTGCCGATGTTCCAATCGATAAAAACCGGGATGATCTCGAAAGAGCTCATGTTGTATTTCGACCGGTTTTTCATAAAGGTTTCGCAATGGTATTTCAAAAAATCGGCCTGCATAGCGGTGCCGAACTGTTTTTCGTTAGTTTCCAGCTGGTGCATCAACGACGAAATATCGGTACGCAATGTTTTTGACGATTTTGGGAGTACATTTTTAACCCTTGAACATGCTTTATGAAACTTACCCACTTGCTGGCCAAGTTTTTTAATATGGCTGTCTTCCAGGCGACGGGGCAGGCGGTTTAATATGCGCGTTGGGTTATAAAATACTACCCATGCATCTGTTTTGCCATGTTTATAATGATAAATATATACCCTGTTATTTTTAAGTAGCGAGCGCGCAAGCAAATTTTCAAAAGGGTAAAGCAGGTTATTGGCTAAGGTTTGGATGATGCGGTGATCCTCTTTAAAATGCTCAAACTTACCGAAATAGGATAGCTTGGCTATAATGATATCGTCGTCATCAAAAGTAATACGGTACACATGGTTGGTAGATACCATGGCGCTAATGTCCTCGATAAGTTTAATCGTTTTGGACGCGTCGTACCCTTCCCATGCTTTTTTAACAATTAAAGAAAAGTCCATTTACATAATTTAGGCTACAAAGATTAGACAATAAAATGGAATAAGAAATATGATTTGCATAATGTTTTATCGGTCATGGAATAAACAGGTTCTTTGTCTGAACCGGAATTTGTGGAATTGTAGAATTAACAGAATTCTGAAAAGTACCCTGCCATTCTGTTAATTCTATAAATTCGTTTAATTCCGGTTCAGAAAGCACCTATATCACCTCAAAATACCTATTCAACTCCCAATCGGTAACATGTTTGGCGTATTGACCGTGCTCCCATAGGCGGGTTTGGGTAAAGTGCTCAACAAAGCCTTCGCCAAAAAGCTCTTTGGCCAGGGGTGAATTTTGCATATCGGTCGCAGCGTCAAACAAGTTTTTGGCCAGTACCCCGTTGCGTTTATCTTCGTAACCGTTACCAACGGTGGGTGCTATAGTTAATGGCAATTTGTGTTTAATACCGTATAAACCCGAAGCCAATGCCGCCGCTATGGCCAAATATGGGTTGGTATCTGAACCCGGTATGCGGGTTTCTAACCGGGTGTAGCCCGGTGTGGTATTGATGACGCGGAGGGCCGTGGTGCGGTTATCAAGGCCCCAGGTTATGGTAGTTGGCGCCCAGGCCCCTTCAACAAGGCGTTTATAGCTGTTAATAGTGGGGGCATACATTGGTAACAGGTGTGGCATGCAGTGCAATTGCCCCGCTAGGTAATGCTTATGCAAATCGCTCATTTTGTTAACGTCATCGCCGCTGTAAAACAGGTTATCACTTTTATCCTTGCTCCATAAGCTTTGGTGGATATGGCCGCTGCAACCGGGCAGGTCCTGGTTCCACTTGGCCATAAATGAAGCCATAATACCGTGTTTGTAAGCAATTTCTTTAACGGCTGTTTTAAATAATACAGCTTTATCAGCGGCAGCCAAAACTTCGTCATGAGCTATGGCGGCTTCGTATACGCCGGGGCCGGTTTCGGTATGTAGGCCTTCTATGGGTATATTAAATTGGGTAAGCAAGTTAAACAGGTCGTAATAAAAATCGCTGTTTTGCGATGTACGGAGTATGGAGTACCCAAACATTCCTGGTGTAAGGGTATTGATATTGGTAAAGCCTTTATCATTAATAGATTGGGGTGTTTCCCTGAAATTGAACCATTCAAATTCCTGGGCAAACTCGGCGTGATAGCCCATGTCCTGGCATTCTTTAACTATTTTTTTTAAAAGGCTGCGTGGGCAGGCAGGCAGGGCTGTACCATTTGGGTCGCTATAATCGGCCAAAAAGAAGGGGATGTTATCTTGCCAGGGTACGTTACGCAAGGTATTCAAATCAATACGGCAAAGCTTATCGGGGTAACCGGTATGCCAGCCTGTAAGTTTCACATTATCATAACAAACATCATTACTATCCCATCCAAAAACCACATCGCAAAAACCGTAGCCGCTTTGCAAGCCTTCAATGAATTTTTTTGGGTGAATTACCTTCCCGCGCAAAACGCCATCAATATCGGCAAAGGCAAATTTTATTTTCTGGATGTTATTTTCTTCTATGTAGGTTTTTATCTGTTCGGTATTCATGGTGTAAGTATAAGGCTGGTTTCAAATTAAGCAAGATAGCCATTACGATGTAAACATAAAAAAATGCGATTGGTGTTTACAAGTATTCATACGTTTTTGCTGTTACCTTTGTTTACGGTAGTTTATATAATGATTACAATTAACCAATACCTTTTTGTTTATGGTACATTGCTTGAGCAAGGCAATACATACGCGCAATACCTGCAGCTGCATTGCACATTAATAGGAGGGGGCAAATTTGGCGGCAAACTTTACGATATTGGCAAATATCCGGGTGCTACCATTGATACCACAGCGGGCCGTTATGTTTATGGCAATATTTACCTGATGGATGATGCCGAAAAGATACTATCGGTAATTGATGAGTACGAGGGTATAGGTGCCCGCGAGCCAAAACCACATGAATATACCCGCGAATTGATTGAAATTGATGCTGAACAAGGCCCGGTTGTTTGTTGGGTGTATATTTATAACTGGTCAACCGATAATTTGCCAGAAGTACAAGGTGGAGACTATATGTACTACATCGGCCTCAAAAGACAATAAGTAGTTAAAAAAAATCCCCTGATCTTTTCAAACCAGGGGACTTTACTATAATATGCGGGGGATTAAACTTTCGCTGTTTTTACAGTTTTGATAATTACCGCAGCTACTTTGTATGGATCTGCAGCCGAGTTAGGACGACGATCTTCTAAGTAACCACTCCAGTTGTGATCAACAGCGTACAGAGGGATACGGATGGAAGCACCACGATCTGATACACCATAGCTAAAATCGGTAATTGAAGCCGTTTCGTGTTTACCGGTTAAGCGTTGATCGTTATCAGCACCGTATACAGCGATACACTCAGCAACTGCCGGACGGAAAGCTTCACAAACTGCTTTGAATTTCTCTTCGCTGTTTGCAGTACGCAATAAAGTGTTTGAGAAGTTAGCGTGCATACCAGAACCGTTCCAGTCTAACTGACCAAGCGGTTTACAATGCCAGTTGATTGCAACACCGTAGCTCTCGCCAATTCTTTCTAATAAATAACGTGCAACCCAGATTTGGTCACCAGCTTCTTTAGCGCCTTTGGCGAAGATCTGGAATTCCCACTGACCTGCTGCTACTTCGGCATTGATACCTTCAACATTTAAACCTGCATCTAAACATACGTCTAAGTGCTCTTCAACAATTTCGCGACCGTAAGCATTGTTTGCGCCTACAGAGCAATAATATGGACCTTGTGGACCTGGGTAACCGCCAGCCGGGAAGCCAAGTGGTTTGTTGGTTTTAGGATCCCATAAAAAGTATTCCTGCTCAAAACCAAACCAGAAATCATTATCATCATCCTGTATAAGTGCACGACCGTTTGACTCGTGAGGCTGACCTTTTGAATCTAAAACTTCGCACATTACCAGGAATGCTTCTTTTCTTTGCGGATCAGGGCATACAAAAACTGGTTTTAAGATACAATCTGATGAACCACCTGGTGCTTGTTCAGTTGATGAGCCGTCAAAGCTCCAGTTATCCAGATCTTCTACTTTACCGCTGAAATCTTTAACGATTTTTGTTTTGCTACGCAGGCTTTGTGTTGGTTTGTACCCATCAAGCCAAATGTACTCGAGTTTAGTTGCCATTTTTTAATTAATTTGTAAAGTTGGGGTTCTATTTATAGTTTTTGTATTAATCTCGCCAATTAACAAGGCGAATTTAAATTATTTTTACAAAAAACACCATGATTTTGTGAAAATTTTATAATTTTTTTCAACAAATACCTTGTTTTAACTGTAAATGCATAATAATTAACCTAATCAGTGGCGTTTTTGATAATTTTGCATTTTTAAACTCGTAACCACAATGTATTTTAATAAAAATGCAAAATAGAGTAGGTTTGTAAACAGAAATAACTAAAAAAACTTTAATTGTGTCAACCCATTCGGACGATCAATCCATTTCGCTTAGCTTTTCTGAAACGTTTTTTACGTTTTTATCCAATTCCTCGGCCGAGTACAGTAAATGTTTGCGTATTTTAAGTAGTTCTTCTTTGGTTTCAATGTCCTTAACCAGGTCAAGCAGGCCCAATATGTTCGATAGGTGCTTGCGTACTTCATGCGAGTTTATTGTGGCCAGTTCTTGCTTTTTGGCTGCAAACAATAGCTGTTCGTAATGACGTTTTTGCCTGCTGCTACGGTAAAAAATAGCTACAACAATAACGGCTAAAACAGCAAGCGCTATGGCAAATATCATCCATAAACGCTCGCGTTCATACTTTAATAAGTTTACGTAGTACAAGCTTTGTACTTCGTTTATTTTTAATTGCGATGATTTATCACCAACCTGCAAAAGATTATCAATGTTTTGTTTTAACTCGCCCAGCGCCAGTTTGAAATTTTCGGCAGCAAGTTTTTCATCATTGTTGCGTTCCGCTATTTTTCCAAGTACTTCATATAGATGATATCGTATTTCGGGGTGGTTTTTTTGAGATGGCAGGTTAAGTTGTTTCTGAAGCATGTAACGGGCCGAGTCAGTTTGGCCGTTGCTAAAATAGGCGTCGGCAAGCATTTGCCCCTCCAGATCGCCTTTTACATAAAGGCTATCTTTTAACAGGTCATTAATTTGCTTTATAGCGCCCTTGTAGTCATGTTTTAATAAAGTGAGATAATACCCGGTACGTTTTTGGAAAGTGTGTAACTTGTAGGTCCGGTTTTTTGGGCCGAAGAGTTTCTGGTGGCAAACCTTTAATGAATCGTAGTTTTGGGTCCTGAAGTAATTTTCGGCTTTATTATACGTAATCAAGCTTAAGATATTTAAACGGTTGATCTTATTATCATCCATTAGCCGCTGGGCCTGGTTAAGGTAAGATAGCGATTGGCTATATAAGCCGCTTTTATAATATATGTCAGATATATTAACATTTAGCACCGCCTCTAAATACGGATCGTTTAAATTTTTCACCTCGTTTTTGGCTAATCCGTAACTGGATACTGCTCCAATAGCGTTTCCTTCGTCGGTTTGTACAAACGCAAGATGGGTGAAATAATCAAAAAGAAGCAAATGGTCGCTGCTTTTGTGCGCTTCGTCAATAGCCTTCACCAAGGCATTTTGTGACTCCTGGAGATTCTCAAGCCGTCTTTGATATATGCTTTCCATGAAATATAAAATGGACTCCCGCTGTTCCAAATTATACCTTACAAAAGTATCGGTGATGGCCTTCTTTTTGGCAACAAGCTGGCTTAATGGCGCATTCTGAAAAAATCCCTTGATATATCTGATTACTTTGTCTTCACGCTTTTGCTGATCTTTTAGCAAAACGTAATCAACCAGGCTATCCTTTTTTACGCTGGTTTGCGCGGAACTCGCTTTTAATGAGCACATCAATAAAATTAATATTGTAAAGCGGAGTGTTTTCAAAGTGCAGGTAATTTAGGATAAAAATACGCTTGCTAAAAATAAAATTAAACTTGTAAGTCAATCAAAAGAGTTATAATCATGAATTTATCGTAATGTTTAAACCTTTGTGTGGGGGGTAACGTATAATGATTTGTTTATGAGGAAATATATAATAACAAGTATTGTTACGTATTTCGCTTAAAATCAGGAGGGAGGTGATTATTAGGTTAACTATAATGAAATATTGCAATCTGGTGAATTAAGATCAGCCATACGTGATACTGTTTTGTATAATTATTTGATCGGCATATTTATTTTGACTATTATTGTCCACTTGTTTTGAAATTATGAAAAAAATTACGTTTTTATGTTTGGTAATTGTTGCCACAGGCTATTTCTCCTGTAAAAAAGAAAACGCGGCTCCTGTGTCGTCTAAAAGCACAACCAAAAAAGAATTGGCTATTAGCAGTAAAAAAGACACAACTACACAAAGGTTAGTTGCTGCCAAAGATACTACTACTCAAAAGAAATAATGGCTAAGTCGTTCGCTGATAAAACAGAGAAATTAACTATCAAATTTTTCTAACAGTTTTAACAGGGTTTCAAAATCCTTGGGATAGGGGGCATGTATAGTGACTTCTGTCTCAAGGTTTATTTTGAAGGTAACCTCGTAAGCGTGTAACGCGAAGCGCTTCATGATGGGCAGTTCCTCCTGGTCTTTTCCTAAATGATACTTTCTTTTTATTTTAGATAAAAACACTGGCTCGCCTTTGTACATTTCATCACCGGCTATTGAGGCCCTTTGGGTAGCCAGGTGAATCCTTATCTGGTGCATACGGCCGGTAACAGGGCGGCACTCAACCAAAGTATAATGCTTAAAGTATTTTAACGACTGAAACCAGGTTTCGGCTCGTTTGCCTTCCTGCCTGCTAATGGTTACGTTCCCTTTGCCTACATTTAATATCGGCAGGTCAATCAGTAAGTTATCAAAAGTATGGGTGCCGTCAATAATGGCGTGGTACACCTTTTTTACCTGCCGTTTTTCAAACTGCATAGATACCATCCGGTAAGCTTCCGGGTTTTTGGCAATAATAAGCGCCCCCGAAGTTTCTTTATCCAGGCGATGGCAAATTTGTGCGTCTTCCCAATATCCTTTGGCCAGTCGTAGTAAATTTACCTCGCCGCCTTCGCGCTCATCAAGCGAGCTTAAAAAAGGAGGTTTGTTAACCACAATCACATCGTCGTTTTCAAATAGTATCAGGTCGGCAAATTTCGGAAACTTCATATTTTAAATATAGCCGGCAAAAATACGGTTTATAATAATGATAACATGCCTGTCATCAGTTTTTTAAATAACAACTATATGTGCACGGTGGTAAACAGATAGTCAAATGATGTTGTAAGATGGCCTTAAAAAAGTACAATAAACTTAAAATAAGGCCAGTTGCTTAGAGAGATTAACGATGGAATAGTATTTGTTTTAATGTTAATCAACAATCTAACTGTAAAAACAACATGAGCACTAACAAAACCGAACCTGAAGAAAAGGGATTTTTTGAGAAGGTTAAAGAAACAATTGAACATTTGTGGGAAGGTACCAAAGATACAGCCGAAGACGTAAAAGAAGCCGCAGCGGATAAACTGGAAGATATTAAAGAAAAGGTAGCCACAAAAAAAGTCACCACCACTAAAAAGACTGTCGCAGCAAAAGCTGCTGTAACAAAAAAAGCTACAGAAGCCGCCGACAAGGCTAAGACTGCGGTAGCCAAAGTAAAAGCTCAGGCGAGTGAAAAAGCAAAAAACATTACTGCCAAAGCAAAAACTGAAACCGCTGTTGCCAAAAAAGAAGCTGCCGATGTAAAAGCCAAGGCTGAAACAAAAGCGAAAAACATTACTGCCAAAGCTAACGAGGCCGTTACCAGCGCTAAAAAAACAGCCGCAACTAAAACAGCAAAGGCAGCTACAACCGTAAAGAAGAAAGCCGTAGCAGCTAAATAATTTTTTTAATATTAGTTTGAAAGCGATGCGCCTTACAGGTCATCGCTTTTTTTGTGTAACACGTTTTAATGGCGGGTTTAAAGCCTATCCTTTTGTTAGCCGGGTAATAGGCAGTTAATCTTTTTTATTTTAAATGTATGGTTTACATTTATTTTTCTACTTTTGAAAAAACAAAAGCAATTACCAATTGCCATAAGCCAATAAAACCTGTTCAAATTACACAATGGAGACTAATAATTTCGATCTTAAAGAGCATCCGCACAGTCGTTTAAATATTTTAACCGGCGATTGGATCCTGGTATCGCCACACCGAACCAAACGGCCGTGGCAAGGTAAAGTGGAAGCCACTCAGGCAAACGACCGCCCGGCTTACGACCCGCAATGTTACCTTTGCCCAACTAACAAACGGGCAGATGGCAGCGAGAACCCCGATTATAAAGGCAGCTTCGTTTTTACCAATGATTACTCGTCGTTGCTATTAAATACGCCCGACGGCGGCCTTAATGACGATGAGCTGCTGGTAGCCAACAGCCAAAAGGGTATTTGCCGTGTTATTAGCTTTTCGCCCCGGCATGACCTTACTTTGCCACAAATGGAAACCGCTGAAATTCGTAAAGTGGTAGATGTTTGGCAATCTGAATTTGAAAACCTTGCATCATATCCGTGGATAAAACACATACAGATATTTGAAAATAAAGGCGATATTATGGGGTGCAGTAACCCGCATCCACATGGCCAGATATGGGCGCAAAATAGTATTCCTGTTGAGGTAGCCAAAGAAACCCAGCAGCAAAAAGCGCACTTTGAGCAAAAAGGCCGCAGTTTGCTTGGCGATTATCTGGCGCTTGAGCTTAAGCGCGGTGAGCGTGTTATTTTCGAGAACGATCATTTTGCGGTATTGGTACCGTTTTGGGCGGTTTGGCCTTATGAAACCATGATTATTAGCAAAAGGCACGTTACCAGCATTTTGTATTTTACCGATGATGAAAAAGATGCCCTTGCCGATGCTATTAAAAGGCTTACGGTGAGATACGATAATATGTTCGAAACCTCGTTCCCGTACTCGGCAGGAATGCACCAATCGCCCGTTAACATGGGCGAGCACCCTTACTGGCACTGGCACATGCACTTTTACCCGCCGCTGCTGCGCTCGGCAACGGTTAAAAAGTTTATGGTTGGGTACGAGATGCTGGCCAACCCTCAACGCGATATAACGGCCGAATATGCAGCCGAAAAACTGCGTGGGTTAAGCGAAATTCACTATAAAGTGAAAGGGTAGGTAAAAAAAGCTACTTTTAAACCAACTAATATAAACCTATTTATGAATCATTTATTTAAAAATCTATCATTAATTATGATACCGGCCTGCCTATCTTTGGCGGCTTGTAATCAACCATCAACCCAACAGAAAACCAGTATGACAGATAGCACCAAAACGGATAGCACCAAATCATTCGCTGCTGCATTTGAATCAACCATCAATGGTAAACAAACTCATCTTTACACCCTTAAAAACAAAAACGGCATTACCGCTACTTTTACCAATTATGGCGGCCGCATAGTAAGCCTGCTGGTGCCCAATAAGGATGGTAAACTTACCGATGTGGTTTTAGGCTATGAAAGTGTAGAAGGTTTCGAAAAATCAACCGAGCCTTATTATGGCGCTACTATCGGCCGTTTTGGTAACCGTATTGCCAAAGGGCATTTTAAAATTGATGGTAAAGATTACCAATCGTCAATCAACAATCCGCCAAATACCCTGCATGGTGGTAAAAACGGTTACCAAAGCGTAGTTTGGGACGCTAAACAAATTGATTCGACCACGTTGGAGCTCACCTACCTGTCAAAAGATATGGAAGAAGGTTTCCCAGGCAACCTTACGGTAAAGGTGATTTACAGCCTTACCGACAATAACGAATTTAAATGCGTTTATGAAGCCCACACCGATAAAACAACCGTGGTAAACTTAACCAACCACGCATTTTTTAACCTGAACGGCGAAGGCAGCGGCACCATACTTAATCATTTGGTGCAAATTGACGCTGATAATTATACTCCTGTTGATGCCGGTTTAATCCCTACAGGTAAAATTGAGCCCGTAAAAGGTACACCGTTTGATTTTACCAAACCAGAAACCATTGGCAAACGCATTAATGACGATAACCTGCAACTAAAAAATGGCAAAGGTTATGACCATAACTTTGTGCTTAACAAACATGACTTAAGCACCCCGATTGCTACTGTAATTGGTGATAAAAGCGGCATTAAAATGGAAGTTTACACCGAAGAACCAGCGATGCAGTTTTACAGTGGCAACTTTATGCAAGCTAAAAACGCCATGAAACGCGGCATTAAAGATGAATTCCGTACTTCATTTGCTATGGAAACTCAACACTACCCTGATTCACCAAACCAGCCGCAGTTTCCGTCAACTGAGCTTAAGCCAGGCCAAACGTATAAAACCCAGTCGCTATATAAGTTTACGGTAGCAAAATAAGCTTGCAACTTTTTAGATATTTTGAAAAGATCCGGTCATTTGGCTGGACCTTTTTTTTTTGCCCAATCTTGCTGCCCAAACAACCTATTTGCTTATTTTTCTTAAAGCTTGAGAACTCCTAAGCAATCTTTCGTCTCAAATCTCATATCTCAAATCTCACATCTATGCTGTATCTTTCGGCCAGCCAACAATGAGCCCTTTATTATCAACCCTATTATTAGCTAAACGGTTACGTGCAAAGCATTGCCTTTGGTTGGTTTTATTTTGTATAAACCAATTGGCGTTTGCCCAAAAAAGTAGCGCGCAACTTGTTACCATCGGTTCGCAGCCAACAAGCGGCTGCGTTGGGCAGCCTATAGCTTTTACCGCGGTGGCAGCTAATCTGGGCGCGGCAC
This sequence comes from Mucilaginibacter sp. P4_C11, assembly GCF_056402115.1. NCBI lineage: Bacteria > Pseudomonadati > Bacteroidota > Sphingobacteriia > Sphingobacteriales > Sphingobacteriaceae > Mucilaginibacter > Mucilaginibacter sp. P4_C11. The sequence goes on from NZ_JBFUIA010000023.1 coordinate 67,833, forward strand.
CGGCCTACCAATGGCAGGTAAATGGGGTTAACGTGGGTGCCAACCAAAATAAATTTACCAGTAGCGCGCTTGTTAATGGCGATGTGGTGCAATGTCGTGTTACTACGCCCGGCCCAAACGGTACAGTTAGTACTACCAATAGTAATGCGCTTACCATGACCATCCTGTCGCCGCCCACTATTGTGCAGCATGATACCGCTATTTGCCCGGGCAGTACTATGGTGCTCCAGGCCGATGTTTCCGGCGCAGCCTATGCCAAATTTAAACCAGTCGATTTTTCGAACCAATTCAATTTCAATATCTCAACCAATACTTTCGGGCATCAGTTTGTCAATTGCCCTACCGGCAATGTCACTTTCAACGGAGTTCCTTACATCCTGTACCCCTGGAGTGATAACTTTACCGGCTGGAATGCAAGTAACGCTACCGGCCCCGATCCGCGTAAACTGTTTATCCCTGTTAATGAGGATGGTGCTGTGGCTATCAACCTGCTGGCCAATACCTATTTCGGCGTACCCGGCCCGGCGTCGTACGTAAGCGTAAGCTTTTGGGCCAATGGTGTCGAAGTGTACAAAAAAGATCTGATAGGCGACCAGGACATCCGCGACTTTAACGCCGCCCAGTTTACCAATCAAATTAATAACACCACCACAACCAACGCCTGGCTATCGCCCAACGGGCAAAACCGGCTTGATAATGTGCGTATCAAGATGCCCGCGCCAACCCGGATAGATAGTATTGTAGTGAATGACCATGGCGGTAACGGCCAGCGCCTGTTCATCATCGGCGCCACCGTGGAGAAAACGCCTGTCGCACTAAAATGGTCTACAGGCGAAATCGCGCCATCTATTACCATTGCACCATCGCAGCCAACAACTTACACCGTTATGGCCACTAATGGGGTGGCCAGTTGCAGCGGTGGCAGCATCAACGTAAGCTTTACTACGCCGGTGGTTCCGTCAATAAGTATCAGCCAGTTAACCGGCAACGTTTGCCAGGGTAATCCGGTCACATTTACCGCAAGCGTGCTTAACGGGGGCAATGGGCCCACACTTCAATGGCAGTTAAATGGTGCCGATGTAGGTACAGATAGCTTCACCTTTACTACCAGGAGCCTTACAACCGGCGATATAGTAACCTGCCGGGTAACCCCACACAACCTGTGCCTTACTATACCCACAGCAACAAGCAATGCACTTACAGCAACGCTGTTACCGCAGCCCGTAGTTGATGCAGGCCCCAATGTAACCATTCACCAGGGCGATGCCACCCAGTTAAAAGCCACCGCAAGCGGCGATATATTGAGCATTCAATGGAGCCCGGCCATCGGGCTTGATAACCCCGGCATACTTAACCCGATAGCCACGCCAACCCAAACCACCAGATACACCTTGCTGGTGCAAAACCAAAGCACCTGCACGGCTACCGATAGCGTTATTATAAAAGTGTTGCCGCTTGATGTGCTGATCCCCAATGCTATCAGCCCCAATCATGATGGTGTAAACGACGTATGGAATATTCAGCACCTTGATCAGTTTGCTACCTGTACGGTAAATATATTTAACCGCTACGGGCAAAAGCTTTTCACATCCACCGGCTACGTCCGCCCATGGGATGGCACCTATAAAAACAAGCGCCTGCCTGCCGGTACCTATTATTATATTATTGATTTGAAAGACGGCAGCGCGGTACGATCGGGGTATGTAGTGTTGGTGTATTGAGGTTTAGTATCAAGTAGTTAGTAGTAAGTATCAAGACTGCTGCAAAATAGTCTCAAGTAGTTAGTATCAAGTATCAAGACCGCTGCAGAATAGTCTCAAGTATCAAGTAGCAAGTATAAGACCGCTGCAAAATAGTCTTAAGTATCAAGACCGCTACAAACCCTGGTTAATCCAAAAGTCAAAAAATCTTACTACTTGATACTTACTACTTGATACCATGCACCCTCCGTTCACCGATGATTTCACAGCGTTCGCCGATAAAAACCGGGTGTACATCTAAATCAGCCAAAACTGCTGTAACGTTTTAAAAACGGGGGCGTCTTATTGGTGTATTTAAAAATAACACAATACAATTACTTGACAATCAAAATAATAATATCATGAAAACTACATTATTAACCATCGCCGCTTCATTAGTTTTAGTAGCTGGTTTATCAAACACAACTTTTGCATCTACAAAAAATACCCAAAATGTTGCTACCGTATTAACCGATGTAAGCAACATCAATAAAATTGAAGTTCGCGGAAATGTTGAGCTTTATGTATCTGCCGGTACTGCCGATCAGGTTAAGGTTTACAACAAATACTATGCATCAGGTGCATTGGTACAAAGCTCAAAAGGTGTATTGCGCATAGCATCATATACGAAAGAAAAATTAGTGGTTTGGGTTACTGCAAATGACCTGCGCGCCATCAGCGCCTACGATAACGCCGAAGTAAAATCATTTGGCAAGTTATCTGCCATCGACCTGGATGTTACCCTAAGCAACAACGCTACTGCTAAATTAGATTTGGATACCTACAACACCAACGTAAATGTTAACAACAATGCTAAAATTGAACTTGCAGGCACAACACAGGTTTATACCCTTAACCACAACCTGCAATCAAGCGTTAATAATAACAATTTTATAGCCGGTACTTATACCGATAAATTAACAGGTATCTCATCTGCCAAAAACGAAAACGAGCTGGCAGGTTTGTAATTATATAAGCATCAGTAACTTTTGCAAAAGTCCATCATATATTCTGAAAAGCTATCATTTAAAATATGGTAGCTTTTTTTAATTTTGATGTAACATCTCAATCGAAACCAACGTCAAAAAAATCAAAACACTATGAAAAAATTTAACCTGAATATTGCCGCTTTAATTGCTATTGTATCTGTAAGTATATTTTCGTCATGCCGCTTTCATTGCGTACGTGGTTCTGGTAACATGACCACCGAGAATCGCCAGGCCGAAGAATTTACCAAGGTGAATATTGCAGGCGCTTTTAAAGTAATTTTAAAACAGGATAGTTCGCTGAAAATCAGTATCACCGGCGATGATAACCTGCTTAAATACGTATCAACCTCTGTTGAAAACGGCGAGTTACACATCAAGTCGAGAAAATCTTTTTGCGACGATCATATCGAGATCACCGTTGGCGTGCATAACCTGAAAGAAATAGGCGCATCCGGCGCGGTTGAAGTATCATCAGACGGAAAAATAAATGCCGGCGATTTTAAGTTCGACTTATCGGGTGCCACGAAGGTTAACCTTGACCTGAATGCAGCCAACGTAAAAACCGAGGGTAGCGGCATGAGCGAATTAAACCTGAAAGGGCAGGCAGCATCGCATCGCGTTGAATCAAGCGGCGCCACCAAGATTAACGGATTTGATTTTGTTGTCGGCGATTATGAAATTAATACTTCGGGTGTAAGCAACTGTAAAATCAATGTATTAAAAACGTTGAATGTGCACTCCAGCGGCGCTGCCGAAATTGAATATAAAGGTTCGCCTGCAACCGTAAATAACGATAAATCTGGCGCATCAAGCATAAAAAAAGTTGATTGATACCAACGTTAAATTGAAATACCTACCACTATCTTATCGTGAAAAAGTTTTTAAAATATGCAGCTTACGTTGTAATTGCTGTTATCTTGATTATTGTAGCAGGCGTATCATACATTACGCTTGCTTTACCTGATGTGGGTAAACCCGAAGATATTAAAGTAGAAGCCACGCCACAACGTATTGAACGTGGTAGATACCTGGCAAATCATGTAACCCTGTGTATGGATTGTCACTCTACCCGCGACTGGACAAAATTTGCCGGCCCCATGCTGGAGGGCACCGAGGGTAAGGGCGGCGAAAAGTTTACGGCGGCGGACGGTTTTCCCGGCAATGTAGAAGTGCCCAACATCACCCCGTATAATTTAGGCCGGTGGACGGATGGCGAACTGTTTCGGGCTATCACCACCGGTGTAAAAAAAGATGGTTCAGCCATCTTCCCGCTGATGCCCTGGCCATATTACTCCAAAATGGATCGTGAAGATCTTTACAGTATTATAGCCTATATCCGCTCGCTTAAACCAATAAAAGCAGATTACCCCAAAAGCACACTCGATTTTCCGTTGAATATTTTGGTACATACCATGCCGCAAAAGGCAAGTTTAGGCACACGCCCGGATGAAAAGGATACGCTGAAGTACGGCGAATACCTGGTTACCTCGGCTGCCTGTATGGAATGCCACAGCCAGGTAGATAAAGGTAAAATAATACCGGGTATGGAATATGCCGGTGGCCGCGAATTTGTAATACCAGGTTATGGTGCCGTAAAATCGTCAAATATTACATCCGATAAAGAAACCGGGCTGGGCAGCTGGACAAAAGCGCAATTTGTAAACCGCTTTAAGGTTTATGCCGACACCACCAAAGGGCCGGCGGGTGTTAAATTGCATGAATACCAATCTATTATGCCATGGTATAAATACGCCGGCTTAAAAACAAGCGACCTGGAAGCTATTTATGCCTATGTTAAAACCATTAAACCTGTTAAAAACCAGTTTGTGAAATTTGTAGCGAAGTAAGAGGAGATTAGAATTAAAGTTGCGCAACGGATTCAGGCCGAAAAGGCCCGCCACGTACGGGTTTTTGTGCGGTGGTATACGTATATTATAGTCCGGGTAAATAAAATAAGGCAGACGAAAAATCGTTAGTGGCGACCAAAAGCTTTATGTATGCAAGAGCTTTAATTAAAAATAAATTCATACTTTTGCGCCTCGAAATTTGTATAGTCCGCAAGTTATTTTCGGTCTACATTTCAATGGATCAATTAAAATACCCGGTAAAAAGATGAATATTACACAGGAAAAAGTAGATGCCCTGAATGCAGTTGTTAAGATCAATATCGATCCTGCCGATTATCAGCCACGTGTTGATAAAGCGATAAAAGAAAACGCGAAAAAAGCAAAATTACCAGGTTTTCGCCCGGGCATGGTGCCAGCATCACATATAAAAAAAATGTACGGCAAAAGTATTTTGGTTGACGAGATCAATAACCTGCTACAGGATACCTTAACCAAATATATTGAAGAGCAGGACCTGCGCGTATTAGGCCAGCCTTTGCCAAAAACTGATAACGAAAAAGAATACAACTGGGATTTTGCCGATAATTTTGAGTTCAATTATGAACTGGGTTTAGCTCCGGAATTCAATATTGACTTTTCATCAAAAGATAAAGTTACCCAATACGTAATTAAAGTTGATGACGAAACATTAGCTTCACGTATCAAAAATATTCGCCGTAGCTATGGCAAAATGACAAATCCTGACGTATCGGCAGACGATGACGTTCTTTACAGCGAATTAGTCCAGCTTTCTCCGGATGGTAGTGTTTTTGAGGGTGGAATAAGCAATACAGCATCTGTACGTTTAGACCAAATTAAAGACGAAGCCATTAAAGCTTCATTAATTGGTTTAAAAAAGGGCGATGTATTGACGTTTGATATTCAAAAAGCTTACGATAACGACGCAGCCAAGGTTGCCGGCTTATTAAAGATAGAAGAAGACGAAGCGGCCGATTTACAATCAAACTTTCAGCTAACTGTTAAAAACGTTAACCGGTTAGAAGAAGGCGATTTAAATCAGGAGTTCTTTGACAAATTATTTGGTGAAGGTGTAGTAACAACCGAAGCGGAATTTACAGCTAAAATTACCGAAGAGCTTGAAACAATGATGGTGCAGGATAGCGAACGCAAATTGCAGGACGATATCTACAAAGCAAGCATTGCTAAAGTTGACTTTAATTTACCTGACGATTTCTTGAAACGTTGGTTAAAAGCTACCAACGAAAAACTGACCACAGAAGAGCTGGAAGGCGGTTATAATGATTTTGCTCAAAACCTTAAATGGACTTTGATTGAGAACAAAATAATTACCGATAACAAAATCGAAATCAAATACGATGAGGTTTTCGCGCTTGCAAAAGTTAGGTTAGATCAGCAATTCAGAATGTATAGCCCACAGGCTATTCCTGAAGATCAGTTGGCACAATACACCGTACAATACCTGCAAAATAAAGAGAATGCTAACAAAATATTTGAAGAAGTAAAAGCATTAAAGGTGTTTGATTATATTAAAAGTGTAATCACTTTAGATAAACAAGACATCCTGTTTACTGATTTTAACAAATTGGTTTCTGAGAAATAAGGAACGCAATTTTAAGATATATTTTACCAAAAGCAACTCACAAGGTTGCTTTTGTTGTATAGGTAGGGTTGGAAGTTAAAAAGTCCGGAAGTCAGTAAAGTCGGAAAGTCCGGAAATCAGCAAAATCCGGCGGGCGAATAAATGCAAGCGTGCTACAAAACCCGATACTTTTGGTCTTCCGGATTTTCCGACTCCTTCACCGCTAAATAATTTTTACTTTGTACAAACTATCTTCCTGAAATTGTATTCAACTAAAAACTATATTTATCCGCAGTTAAAATGCCTGCATCCTAAAAATAAAACATACACAAACACCATGAGTAATAATATCGATAAAAACGAATTCAGAAAATACGCTGTTAAACATCACCGTATTAACAGCCTCTTTGTAGATAAATATCTTGGAAATTTTGATAGCCGCCGCATGCCGCAGGGCATTGCTACCACGGTACCAACCGGCATGACGCCGTACATTATTGAAGAACGCCAGCTTAACGTTGCCCAGATGGACGTGTTCTCGCGTTTGATGATGGATCGCATCATTTTCCTTGGCGATGCGATTTATGAAAATATTGCAAACATTATTCAGGCTCAATTGCTATTCCTGCAATCGGCCGATGCTAAACGCGATATCCAGATTTATATCAATTCACCTGGTGGTTCGGTTTACGCTGGCCTAGGGATTTATGATACCATGCAGTTCATTTCAAATGATGTAGCAACTATTTGTACAGGTATGGCCGCTTCAATGGGCGCTGTATTATTAGTAGCCGGTACCGAAGGTAAAAGGGCAGCGTTACCACACGCAAGGGTAATGATTCACCAGCCATCGGGCGGCGCGCAAGGTCAGCAATCAGATATTGAGATCACTTACCATGAGATCACTAAACTGAAAAAAGAATTGTACCAGATAATTGCCGATCACAGTGGCGCCTCATTCGAAAAAGTTTGGGATGCTTCAGACCGTGATTACTGGATGATTGCCGAAGAAGCCAAAGAATTTGGTATGGTAGATGAAATTTTAAGAGGAAATAAAGGGAAATAAGTTCTAAGTCAAAAGTCTTAAGTCGGGAGTTCTAAGTAATTTAAAATAAGGACTTCGGACTTAAGATTTCAGACTCAAGACTTCAATCACTTTGAAATCTCGCTCTAAATAACTAATTTTGATTAAGTAAACGAATCAGATGAATAAAAACAGTAAGGAAATCAGGTGCTCATTTTGTGGTGCCGGTAAACAGGATTCCCTGATGTTGATTGCGGGGCTCGACGCTCATATCTGTGATAAGTGCGTTAACCAGGCTAATGAAATATTAGCTGAGGAGTTAAAGGTGCGTAAAGTAAAATCGTCGCCGCTGGCGCCTGCCTTGCTTAAACCGTACGAAATCAAAACTCACCTCGATCAATATGTAATTGGTCAGGATGATGCCAAAAAGATATTATCAGTAGCCGTATATAACCATTACAAACGCCTTAACCAGCGTATTGATAAGGATGAGGTTGAGATTGAAAAATCAAACATCATTATGGTTGGCGAAACAGGTACAGGTAAAACATTGCTTGCCAAAACCATGGCAAAAATATTAAACGTTCCGTTTTGTATTTGCGATGCCACTGTACTAACCGAAGCCGGTTACGTGGGCGAGGATGTGGAAAGCATCCTGACCCGTTTATTACAGGCTGCCGATTATGATGTAACCCTTGCCGAAAAAGGCATTGTATACATTGACGAGGTTGATAAAATTGCCCGTAAAAGCGATAACGCTTCCATAACCCGCGATGTATCCGGCGAAGGTGTACAACAAGCTTTGTTGAAGATACTGGAAGGTACCATGGTTAACGTACCACCCCAGGGTGGTCGTAAACACCCCGATCAAAAAATGATTACGGTGAATACCAGCAATATCCTGTTTATATGTGGTGGTGCTTTTGACGGGATAGACCGGAAGATAGCCAACCGCCTGCGTACGCAAACAGTTGGTTATAAATTAAAGCGCGATGATGGCGAGATAGATATGAAAAATCTGTACAAGTACATCACACCGCAGGATTTGAAATCATTTGGCTTGATACCTGAGTTAATTGGCCGTTTGCCTATATTAACTTACCTGAACCCCCTTGATAGGGGAGCCTTGCGCAACATACTCACCGAGCCTAAAAACTCGTTATTAAAACAGTACAAAAAACTGTTTGAATACGAGGGAGTTAAGCTGGACTTTGAAGACGAAGTGCTGGAATTTATTGTTGATAAGGCAATGGAATTTAAGTTAGGGGCAAGGGGTTTACGCTCAATTTGTGAAGCGATTATGATAGATGCGATGTTTGAGTTTCCATCAAAAAAAGATGTGAAACGCCTGCATATCACGCTGGATTATGCCCACGAGAAATTTGAAAAATCGGATCTGAAAAAATTAAAAGTAGCTTAACCTCCCGGTAAAACCCCGAAGCTATCTTTATTGAAATAACACAGACCCTGGTGAAACGCCGGGGTTTGTTGTATCAGGTAGTTGGCAATTTTGAGTCGGCAGTTTGCAGTAAAAAAGGACTGTACACTCAAAACTGAAAACAGGCAACTGCCCACTGCAAACAGATAACTGCAAACTAATAAGGCAGCCCCAACAGGCTGCCATTGCTGGTTAAAACAAAAAATTATTTAATATGAACGAAGAATTAAATGCGAAAAAGAACCCTACCGATGCACCGGTAGTGAAAGAAGTGCAGTCGCCCGTAAAATCGGGACTGAAGACAAAGGAGGCCATTGTGGCCAACTGGTTACCACGTTACACCGGTCGCCCGCTGGAGGCTTTTGGTGATTACATTATCCTTACCAATTTCTCAAAATATATCCAACTATTTAGCCAGTGGAACGATGACGCGCCGATAATGGGCCTTGAGAAACCCATGCAAAGTGTTACTGCCAATGGCATTACCATTATTAACTTTGGCATGGGCAGCTCGGTAGCGGCAACAGTAATGGATCTTTTAACAGCCATACACCCCAAAGCGGTGATATTTTTAGGAAAGTGCGGAGGTTTAAAAAAGAGGATCGCTGTAGGCGAGCTTATACTACCCATAGCAGCAATCAGGGGCGAGGGTACATCTAACGACTATATGCCGGCCGAAGTGCCCGCACTGCCATCATTTGCCCTGCAAAAAGCCATATCAACCACTATTCGTGATTTTAGCCGCGATTACTGGACAGGTACCTGCTACACCACCAACCGACGCGTTTGGGAGCACGATAAAGTATTCAAAAAATACCTGAAAGATTTACGCGCCATGGCTGTGGATATGGAAACTGCCACCATTTTTACCACCGGCTTTGCCAACAAGATCCCTACAGGAGCACTGCTGCTGGTATCAGACCAACCAATGATCCCCGAAGGTGTAAAAACAGCCGAAAGCGACTCTGTTGTAAGCGAACAATACGTAGAAACGCATCTGAAAATCGGTATCGAATCGTTAAAGCAGTTAATCAATAATGGGTTAACGGTTAAGCACCTAAAATTTTAATTTGGTTCATTAGTTCACTTGTTCATTAGTTCATTGGTCTTTTCCGGCGGCCAAGTCTGGTGCCAATAACCCATGTCATCGCGAGCGCAGCGCGGCAACCTCGTAGCTTTGCATATAGTTTATGCTTTGGCGACGAGATTGCTTCGTACCTCGCAATGACATGGCGGGAAAATAGGTGTCGCTGTGTCATCATTCAACAATGACCTAATGACTCAATGCCCCCACAACTACCTGTTTCATCCCCTCCCTTCCATAAAACACCGGGAAATACATCATCTCGGCCTTGGCCGGGTTTAGCGTGTATTTACCATCATAACGGGGGATGAGGTTTACGGTGAAAGTATATTTGCCTTGTTTAAGCTTGCGGCAAAATACGCTCACCTTCTCCTTAAAGTATTCCCTATGAACTTCATTATTGCTCCAGGGCTGGTCCTTGCTTTCGTAAGAGCAACCTGCCGGGATGGGGATTTCTATCATTACAAAATCGGCATCGCCCTGGGCGGTAACTTCGGCTTTTAATTGTACAACTTCGCCGCCTCTCAGGTTGGTCAATTTCTTTTCCTGGCGCTCAAACCAGGTATCTACAGTAAACTCCTTGTTTACCTTTTCTGGTTTGCTGTTCCAAAATTTTTGCGAGCCGGTGATGTATACCGGTAAGCTGCCGGTTTTGCTAACACTCATATCTTGCGGATTGAACGTGGCCGAGTAGGGGAATGCGGTAATTGTTTGCGTGCTTGTTCCTTTTATGGTGATGGCCGATGGCTTAACCTGCTTATCGGTAACCAACAAATCGGGAAGGATGGTTTCCAGTATCAAAGCCGATTCGTAGGTGTTGCGCCATTCGCCGTGGCTGCGCTGTTCTAAAAAATAACCTTGTATCCTGCGCAGCAATTCGGGGTGCTTGCCCTCGGCTTTAATGATATGGTAAGCCAGTATACTCAGCTGGATGGAATTATCGAAAAAACGGTAACTGTCATCGCCCCAGTAAATATTGCCAAATAAAGTGCGGTGCTCGCGGGCATACAAACTATCCAGTTTAACAGGTAAGCCAGTTTCCTGTTTCACCAGCATCAGCCTTAATTTATCATAAGCAGATAACGGGATGCCGGTTTTTAGTTTGAAGGCTTTGTTTTCCTTTTCAACAACATCCACATATTTTTGATAGTCTACTTTTGCTTCCAGTTTATGGAGCAGCTCCAGGCAGGTGAGCTTATCTGCACCGCGATAGCTTTCCAATTGATAAACCAGGTAGTCGGTTAGTTTTTGTCTATCCATCTGGATGATATAACCTTCCTTTTGGGCATCCAGCAAAGCTTCTACCGCATGCAGGCTTATCCAAAGTTCTTCGTCGGTATCTTTCCACCAGCCCCAGGTGCCGTTGGCGCGGCGGTTTTCCTGCAGTTTTTTAATTACATCTTTAATGTTTTTCTCGTACTTAAAATCCTCGCCCAGGAATTTTCTGATCCGTTTTTCTGCTAATAAACCTTTTAATTTTGAGGCCAGCTGCTCGTTGCACAGGTACTTATAGTCGCGCAGCTTGCGGGTTTCCTCGGTAAGGGTAGGTAATACCGATGCCTCGGCCCTGAAGTTAACCGGCCCGATGGCCGGGTCGAATTTTAGGTTTACGGTGGTATCACTGTTCATCGCTTCAAATATGCCTTTGGTTTCTTCAACCCCCTGTTTTATAACAGGCACCTTGCGGCGTTCGCCATCAAAATAATCGTTATCGCGCTTAATGGTGTATTCAAAATTCAGGCTGTCGGTAGCCGAAGCAGTGATGCCCAGCGTATCTATTTTAGCGTTGGTAACCGTTATGGCATCCTGTTTTACCTGTTGCCCGTTATAAGTAAAGGTGCGGGTAAGGGTAACAGCATCGGCATTATAGTTCATTACTTTACCAATCAGTTTCATCTCGTCGCCGGCTACTGCAAATTGCGGGGCAATGAAATTGGCGCTGATGGGTTTGAATGATTTGATCTGACCATCGGCATAGCCGGATTGCTGCTGGCCATTTATTCCAACAACAAATGTGCGCCAGCTGGTAATATCGTCCGGGAATGTGGCGGTAAAACTCGCTTTGCCCTGCGCGTCGGTTGTTAATTTGGGCTGCCAGTAGGCGTAGTCGGAGAAGTTTTTACGCAGCGTTTGTTCCGCGGCTTGCTGCGTACCATCCGCGTTGGCATTGTCGGTTTTCTTTTTGGTGGTTATTACAATTACGCCGTTTGCTGCGCGCGCGCCATATATAGCTGTGGCGGCAGCAGATTTTAATACGCTCATGTTCCCAATACTGTTAGGGTCAACATTATCCATGTTATCAACAATAACACCATCAATAACAATTAATGGTTTACCATTATCTGCGGTTGCGATGCCCCTGATACTGATTTCGCGCAAAGCCGATGAGGATACAACAGACACCGAACCTGTAACACTTTCTCTGCGTTGCGTGCCATAGCCAATTACCACTACCTCGTTAAGCTGCGAGTTGTTGGTAAGCAATACGGCCTCTACAACAGTTGCCGGGTGTATGGTCATTTCTAAAGGCTGATAGCCAATGTAGTTAAACAATAATGTACCTGTGTTTGGTACTTTGATGATGAACTTTCCATTAATATCAGTTTGTACTCCTGTTCGCATGCCTTTTACTCTGACAGTGCAACCCAATACCGGCAAGCCATCATCTTTGGCTATCACCCGTCCGTACATTACATTTTTAAAATTGCTATCGTCCACATACCTGCTGTTAAATGCTTCCTTTAACTTCAAAGCATCATTATCGATGCTATAATCTTTGCGACTGTAAGCTCCCGTACGGCTGTTGATTACATTGTTGATCTGGATACTTACCGAATCTTGCTTTTGCGCAGCTATATCTACCTGGTAAAAGTTACGGCCGTATGGCTTTACTTCGATGTTGCTTTTGATATAGTAGGTGTTTTTTTCAAGGAGGAAAAACATGCGGTACTTACCGGAGGCCAATCGTCCAAAATTGGTTGTGTTGCCCTCATAAACGTTCATGAAATCGGGGTCGCCATCTTTGTAAATGATCACGTTTTTTATAAATGGTATTAGCTTGTTTTTTTGAGCAATGCTTATCAATAATAAACCCTGTTTTTCGCCAACCGGCGCATCGTTATTAAAAAGCCGCGTGGTTTGGCTCCGCAGATCAAGATAACGCGACCAGAGTTTTTCGGTTTCGGCCCTGGTGAGGGCATATTGTGTGTAATCTTCGGTAGTGAAGCCTTTAAACGTTTGCGTATTAAAGGGGTACCTGGTGCCGATACTCTTTTGCTTTAAAAGGCCGGGCTCAAAAAGGTAGGAGTAACCTGGTTCGGCAATAAATGAGCGGGTAATTTCGTCCTTGATTTTAAAGTTGGCGTTATTGTTTGCCAATGGCCCTACCAATATTTCGTTAGCATCGGTATTATTAAAGGATGGATTTAGCAGCATGATTTGGCCGTCCTGTTCAATGGTTGCCATTTTTTGCTGAAAGTTATTTACCACCCTTATCATGTGCTTGTTTAATACCATGGCTTCGTAGGTCGACAAGGTATCCGTGGCCATTTCAAACTCGGCGTTTTTATTAACCACGGTATCGGCATTTACGCTTAATATCATTTTTTTGCCTTTGCCAACAACAACATCACTAAGCCTGATCACATTATCAAACGTCCGGAACCGTAGGGTATGGTTACCCGGAATTACCGCGAAGCTATAACGCTGTAGTTGTTGTGCCTGGCTAAAATAAACCGGGATGCCGTCAATATACAGGATATGCACTGGGACTATGGCGCCGTTTTTTACTACAAACGGAGCTATTTGGGTAACGCTGTCGGGCGCCGGCTCTTGAATTTTATAGGTTGTTGCGGGGTGGGTGAACTGAAAATAAGTAATACTATCTAACCCCATATCTTTACTCCAGCGCTGCCAGTTAAGGGGTAACCAACCGTCTTTCTCCATCAGTTGCAAATTGGCAAAGGGTTTGGTAACCGCGCTTTTATAAGCCTTGCCCAGGTAAGGCACAAAGGGCGCAGCATAGTTTGGAAATTTGCGGGTGAGCGCCCACGCTGTGATATCTACTCCGGCCACGGCTTTGCCCAATACATCCTTAACTTCAATCTCGGTTTTTACCTGCTGGCCGGGGTATACGGTTATGGGCTGTTTAACTTTAATATCCAGCAATTTGTCTTTGTAAGGAATAGCCAGGCCGGTGTACCGGTTTTCGCCGCCCCAAATGTAGCTTAAAACAAAAACTACCGGGTCTTTATTGGTATATCTCTTTTTATAAACAAGGTTGTAGGCATCGTCGGCATCAACCTGTTTGTTATTGTTAAGCAACCAATACCAAAAGTGAATATGGTGCGGGTTGCTCACCTTTACAAATAACGAATCGGCGGTTTGGTAGCCTGTGAAACTAACATCGCTTTGCAACTGCTGCACGCCTATTTCAATGGCGGCACTATCGGCTTCAACAAAGTAGCTCCGGTTGTTTGGGTTAACAATAACAGCTGTCGGTAAGGTAACATTCAACCGCGAAATGGTATCGCCATTAAAATTTATCGCCTTTATGCGGGCGGGCAAACTGATTGTTTTGCCCTTAAATAATGGCGTTATCTTTAACGAATCATTCACATACTCGTACTTTAGTTTATAGTTTTTGTACTTAAAATAAAGATATTCTGTTTCATAATGGCGCTCATTGTCTGAGTTTAACAGCACGGCCTGCATCGTATAGTTAATGTCGGCCTTCTGGAAGATAGAATCGGGTATGGTTACCTTTGTTTCGCCAATGGCATCAAGCGTTACCCGGTGTGTCCAAAGGGTATCGGGCACAAATATTTTTCCTGCTTTAAATTGTGTTACGCCGTTGGTTACCAGTGTCATTGCCACACGTCCGTCGGGTAGGGGCAGGTCGTTTTCATCTGTCGCCTTTAGGTAAACAGAAACCGGGCTGCCCGGTTCATGCTCTTTTTTATCTGTACGAACGTTAAATGTGGTCGATTTTAGCTCGTATTCCTCGTAATTAAACTTGCCCGCTATAAATGTTTTACGCATAGCCCATAATTTGCGGTCGTCATCGTCATCATATTTATCCAGGTCGTATTTGGCGCTTGATGGATCGTCGAGGGTTATGTAATATTCCTGGTCAAAGCTAAGGTCCAGGCTATCTTTCAAAACAAAACTATATTCAAAGGCGCCTTTTCGGTAGCAGTCAACATAGCCCAATATTTTACCATTATCGTCAGCATGTTTTTGTATTCGTACCAGCAGGCGCTTATCATCAATTGCAGCTCTTGATTTCCGGTCGATGATAAATGCTTTTAGTTTTACGGTATCCAAAGGTTTATACATCGGCTTATTAAAAGCTATAAAGCCGGTATATTTTTTGTTTTCGTAAAAGCGGTTCTCAAACCTGTAATCGCGGTCGCTTTCATCTTTTTTAAGCCATCTTTTTAACCTGTACCACTTAGCATCAAACCATCGCTTGCTTAAAAAAGCGATACTGTTACGGTTTTGTTTAAGCTGATAATAATTGGTTACGCCGCCATATTCGGCTTTTATCAAAACGGAATTTTTTAGTTTAGTATGATAAAGATTGGTTTTTTGATCAAGGCTGATGCTACTGCCATGCGTGCTAACAACAGCGTTAGTGATTGCATTACCAAGCTTATCGGTAAGGGAGAAGCTTAGGTCCTGGTTGTTTTTTATTACCTTCAAATAAGCCGAATGCATTTCAATCAGCTTATACTTCAGCTGATTTTTTTCGGCATAAACCTTTAAATAGTTACCCGGCAGAAGGTTATTTTTCCAGTTGTCGTCGGTTTTAAACGAATCTACCGGGTGCTGCAATATTTTTTCATTGGGATCTTTATCCGGGTATTTATAAAACATCAATACATCGTCCGGCGAAATTTTGTAGATGTAGGTATAAAAACTGCTTTGCCTGCTGGGTGTAAGCAGTTTTTGCGCAAATAAATGGCCTGCAAAAAAAACTGTGATCAGGATAAGCAATAAGGTTTTTTTATAAAGTGATAACATAGTGATGAAATTAAAGTCTAAAGTTTTAAGTCGGAAGTATTGAGTCCTAAGTTCTAAGTCTAAAGTGAATAAACTAACTTTTTTAACTCACCACTCAGAACTCAAAACTCACTACTCCCACAAGATGCACATCTATTTACTTTTCCATAAAGAAAGTTCAGTTTATAAAAACTATTTTTGAGGCGTAATCCCGCTTAGTACACCGGATTAGTAGATATTAAATTTATGTGGCATAATAATATATTAGATACCATTGGCAACACGCCGCTGGTGAGGTTAAATAAAGTAACAAAGGACATTCCTGCAACGGTTTTGGCCAAAATTGAAACAACCAATCCTGGTAATTCCATCAAGGACCGTATGGCCCTTAAAATGATTGAGGATGCCGAAAAAAGCGGCAAACTTAAACCCGGCGGTACCATTATTGAAGGTACATCGGGCAATACAGGTATGGGCCTGGCTATTGCGGCGGTGATAAAAGGCTACAAGTGCATTTTTACCAGTACCGATAAGCAATCGAAGGAAAAATTTGATGCCTTGCGTGCCTTTGGCGCCGAGGTGATTGTTTGCCCAACCAATGTGGAGCCCGAAGATCCAAGGTCATACTACTCGGTATCGTCCCGTTTAGAGCGCGAGGTGCCAAACTCCTGGAAGCCCAACCAGTACGATAACCTGAGCAACTCGCAGGCGCACTACGAACAAACCGGCCCCGAAATTTGGGAGCAAACCGGGGGCAAAATCACGCACCTCGTTGCAGGTGTAGGCACCGGCGGTACCATATCCGGTACAGCGCGTTACCTTAAAGAAATGAACCCCAACATCAAGGTGCTGGGTATTGATACCTACGGCTCGGTATTTAAAAAATACAAAGAGACCGGCGATTTTGACAAAAACGAAATTTACCCTTACATCACCGAAGGCATTGGCGAAGATTTTTTACCGCAAAACGTTGATTTTAGCCTGATAGACCACTTTGAAAAAGTAACCGATAAAGACGCCGCCTTAATGACCCGCGAGGTTGCCCGTAAAGAAGGCATCTTTGCAGGTAACTCCACCGGATCGGCCGTGGCCGGGGTGATTCAGATGAAGGATATGTTTAAAGAAGGCGATGTAGTGGTGATCATTTTCCCCGACCATGGTACCCGCTACCTGGGTAAAATGTATAACGACGACTGGCTGCGCGACCGCGGTTTCCTGAAAGATGGCAAACTTACCGCCCGCGACATCATCAGCAAAAAAGATGTACAGGAAATTATCACCATCGACTGCGAAAAATCGGTGCTGGAAGCTATCAATACTATCAAATCGCTGAATATCTCGCAAATTCCGGTTACCCAAAAAGGTATGGTAATAGGCAAGATCACCGAAAGCGATATCCTGAATTCGCTGTTAGAGAACCCATCCATCAAATCGCAGCCGGTTAAAAATATTACCACCGCGCCGTTCCCGTTTGTTGATCTGAATACCTCTATCGACCGTATCTCGGGTATGATCAATAAGGATAACATTGCCGTACTGGTTGAAAGCGAAGACGGTAAAATTGAGATTATTACGCAGTATGATATTATAAACGCGATATCGGCTTAGATTGGATAGTATCAAGTAGTTAGTATCAAGTAGTAAGATTTTTTGAAGGTGTTATGCTTAGGCATGGCACCTTTTTTAGTTTATATTTGGGTATGAAATATCTGCTTATATGTCTTCTATTCTGTCCTTTATTTTCTTTTGCTCAACAAAAGGATAAAGAAGTGACTGCGTTTTGGAGAACAGAAATAAAAAAAGCACTTGCCAATAAAAAAAATCAACGGGTAGTTGATATGGTTATCCCGGATTCTGCCACGGCTGTTGTTGTTGCAGAGCCTATTTTATTTAAAGTTTATGGCAAGGATGAGATATTGGGCGAAAAGCCCTACAAAGTTAATTCTGTTGATGGCTACTGGGTGTTGACAGGAACCTTGCCCGAGGGATATGTCGGCGGCACATTTGTTATAATTATGGCTGCTAAAGACGCTAGAGTGATTAAATTAATTCATTATAAATAAGTTAATTAGTTATATTCTGTCATCTTTCTCCGAACCAATTTTTAATGTTCACATCATAAAAATTAAAACCGATGTCGATGGTTATCTATGACCCTGAATATTTGGAGCAAGCACACCGGGCTTCTATTTTTCATAAAACCCAAATAGAGCAGAGTGATATTTGCGGATGTTTTTATTGCCTGGGAATTTTTTATCCCGATGGAATACTGGAATGGACTGATCAAGGAAATTCAGCAGGAGAGACAGCATGGTGCCCGTTATGCGCAATGGATACAGTGATAGGTTCAGCATCGGGGTTTCCGGTAACCGACAGGGACTTTTTGATACAAATGAACGCAAAGTGGTTCTCTTCGGATGATGACGACGAAGCTGATGAATAGTAATAATAGTAACAAAAATTGCCGCTTGGTAACTTCGCTAACCTTATTTTAAAGCCTTAGTAACCTCTTGTGATGTAAGTACGGTCAGTTTCATCCAAACGGGTGTGGTGGGGTAGCCGTTCTTGTCAACAGTTACGGCGGTTACCTGGTCTATCAGTTCAATGCCTTTTACTATTTCGCCAAAAACGGTATAGTGCCCATCAAGAAAAGGCGTTCCGCCAGCTGTGCGGTAAGCGTTGCGCTGTGCTTCGCTAAAGTGGGTGTTGTACTTTTTTTCGATGGCATCCAACTCGTCGTTGGTCCAGGTGCGGCCGTCTACAATGTAAAACTGGGTGGTGTATGACGATTCGGTTTTGTTGGCATCCCGGCCCATGGCCATTACTCCCCGGCGATGGTATAAATCGGCTATAAACTCAGGCGCTATCCATTTCATTTCGGGCTTTAAGGTGCGCCCTTTGTCATATAACGAATCCGGGTCGCCGCCTTGTATCACAAAACCTTTCAGTATCCGGTTAAAGGTGGTAGCATCAAAATAATGGCTTTTAACCAGTTTTATGAAATTATCGCGGTGCACCGGTGTTTGGTTGTACAGTTTTACAATACACCATCCCTGTGGCGTTTCTATTTTTACATACGTGTTTTTTGGCTGCGCAAAGGCACCCAGGCATAAGCATAACAACACGGCAAACAGGAGTAGTGATCTTTTCAAGTTGATAAAGTTTACAGAAACCAATAAGCATGGTTTGCTGCTGACTAATTTAATTAAAACTGTGCTTTCGCCGGCAATTTATTTTAACGCCTTATACTTATAAAATAATCCAGCCTTTCAATAGCGCCTAAGCGGCGGCATGTTGCTAAATGTAAATGGTATTTGGTTATATTTACGCACCGGGCAAAAGGGGCCGGTAAACCAATATAACCGGGAACAGCAGGAAGGAGGCTTGTTCCAAATTACCGAAAAATCAACCTTTAACAGGTTCAGCTATGAAAAAATATGCGTTGTTTTCCATTATGATTGTTTGCGTTACGTTTTGCTGTTTTAACAGTTTTGCCGCCGGCGTTGATACCCTGGATATTTATAGCCAGGTAATGCAAAAGACGATTAAGGCCGCTGTGGTGCTGCCCCAATCATACAAAACCACCCAACAAAACTACCCCGTGATTTACCTGCTGCATGGCGGCCAGGGCAATTACCGCGACTGGCTATCAAAAACCGACGATAAAATGCTGCTGCACAAACTTGCCGACCAGTATAATTTTATCATTGTTACGCCCGATGCYGGGCTGATGAGCTATTACTTTGATAGCCCCCTGGATAAAGGCAGCCAATACGAAACTTTTATAACCAAAGAACTAATAGCAAAAATAGATGGCACTTACCACACCATAAAAGACAGGAAGGGGAGGGTTATAGCCGGCCTATCAATGGGCGGCCACGGCGCTATGTATCTATCGGCACGCCACCCCGAATTGTATTGTGCCGCCGGTAGCATGAGCGGCGTAATGGACATTAACACCGCCACCTGGACAGTGCCGGCCGAATTTGCCCAATTGCGCAATAAAAATTTTGAACATTTGCTTGGCCCGCCCAAAGATGCCGCCAACCCATACCGCGAATACTCTGCCGTGGGGCTGGCCTATAAAATGAAAGCCAACGATGTGAAGCTGATTTTTGATTGCGGGTTTGACGACATCATGATTAAACCCAACCGCGAACTGCACCAACTGTTATTAGCCAACGGAACGCCCCACGAATACACCGAACGCCCCGGCAAACACGAATGGCCCTACTGGAGCAACGCCGTAGCTTACCAGTTCCTTTTCTTCCAAAAAGTGATGAGTAGTATTAAGTAGTATCAAGTAGTGCGTATCAAGATTTTTGATTTTCGGATTCAAGGATACAATTGCAGCGGTCTTGATACTTGATACTCGCTACTTGATACTAAATGGCCCACCATATTTCTTATTAGGTAACTCCTTTTCGCATTAAACTTTAAAAGGCTTGCAAATGCTAAATTTAATCGTAACTTTCATCATACTTTCACACCCTCCTCACAAGATTTTTTTTAAATCCTAAGGCTCTTTAATTTCATTTTATGCTCGCAGCGGATCCCCATCATATTATTGCCATTGGCGCATCTGCCGGCGGTATGGAT
Source organism: Mucilaginibacter sp. P4_C11 (assembly GCF_056402115.1). Classification (NCBI taxonomy): domain Bacteria; kingdom Pseudomonadati; phylum Bacteroidota; class Sphingobacteriia; order Sphingobacteriales; family Sphingobacteriaceae; genus Mucilaginibacter; species Mucilaginibacter sp. P4_C11. Next base: position 88,156 of record NZ_JBFUIA010000023.1, read on the forward strand.
GAAATTAACTTGTTTTTTGACCATACCCCATTAGATGGGGTATCGTACGTAATTATCCAGCACCTATCGCCCGATTTTAAAAGCCGGATGGTTGAGTTATTGGCCAGGCATAGCAAGCTGGTGGTAAAAGAGGCCCAAAATGGCGTTACCGTAAAAAGTAATGAGGTGTACCTGATACCACATGATCAGTTTATGACCATTCATGATGGCACACTGGTGTTAACAGAAAAAGCAAAGCATCCCGGCCCGCACCTCACTATTGATCTTTTTTTTAACTCGCTGGCCGATAATAGCGGCACCAAAGCCATAGGGGTAATACTTTCGGGTCTGGGCCGCGATGGGACAGAGGGAGTTAAAGCTATTAAAAAAGGCGGCGGAATGGTGATGGCCCGCAACCCCGAAACTACAGCTTTTGGTAGTATGCCATCGCACGCTATCGCTACCGGCATGGTCGATTTTATTTTAGAGCCCGAACTTATGCCGGCCGCAATTGAAGAATACGTAAAGCATGAACAGGAGCTATTAGCAGATGAAGAGGAGGACGAAAAAAACATCGCCGAAATTATAGCGTTGATAAAAGAAAAATCGCCGCTTGATTTTTCGGATTATAAACTGAGTACCATCCTCAGGCGTACCAAAAGGCGCGCATCCAATAAAAACTACTCGTCGCTTGCCAGCTATCTTGATTTTTTAAAAACATCGCCCGATGAGGTAGAAGCCCTGGGTAAGGATTTCCTGATCAGTGTAACTTCGTTTTTCAGGGATAAAGAGGCGTTTGAATTTATCAAGAGCGACATATTGCCCGATTTGCTGGGAAAGCTTACCGCAGGCGAAGAATTAAAAATGTGGATAGCCGGCTGCGCCACAGGCGAAGAGGTTTATTCGATAGCCATTTTAATTGCCGAACACCTCAACGGCAATTTTGCAAACGTAGCAGTAAAACTGTTTGCCACCGATATCGACGGTGTTGCCATGGCCCACGCTGCTAAGGGAGTTTACAACCATGCTATAAAGAAAGATATATCGGCAGAGCGGCTGCAAAACTATTTTATTAAAGAAAAAACAGGCTACCGGGTTACACCGGCTATTCGTAAGATGGTGATTTTTGCCCAGCACGACCTGGTGAAAAACCCGCCGTATTGCAATATGCACCTGATTACCTGCCGCAACCTCCTCATTTACATGACGCCGGTACTGCAAAAGAAAATATATACGATGCTGCTGTTCGGGCTAAAAATTAATGGGTACCTGTTTTTAGGATCGAGCGAGAGCCCAATGCCTATTATTAAGGACCTGGAAGTGGTAAATAAAAAATGGAAGATATACAAAAACCTGAAGGCCAAACGGGGCGTCAGTTTCGACGCGTTTTCGCTGCCCGAGTTACTGGATATCAAACGCACACCTGCAAAATTTTTGCCCGAAGATACCGGCAATGCCAATAACGCGCTATCTGAGCATATGCACACCCTGCTTGCCAAAGATATGGGCTACCTGGCCGTTTGCATTAATGAGGCCAATAATGTGGTAAAATCATATGGGGATACTTCCAGGTTTTTGCTGCAGCAAAACTTTAATTTAAACCTTGCCGAGCTATTGCCCAAACCACTTGCCATTGCATTCAACGCGTTAAAAATTGATGCCCTAAAAACAAACGAGAAGGTTAGTATTAGCGGTGTTAAAATTAAATACGGCAAAAAAATAATTAAGGTAAACCTGGCGGTTATCCCGCTGATACCTAAAAAAGGCGATCAGCCCCTGTTGTTGGTAACCTTTATGCAGGATACTAAGGTGAGCACTGCCACGACCACCGATAAAGCATTTGACGAGAAAATTTATCATGACAAATACACCACCAACCTGGAAGAAGAATTAAAGGAGCTAAAGTTTAAGCTTAACTCGGCTTACGAAAGGCTGGATGCCTCAAACGAAAATATGCAATCCTTTAACGAGGAGCTGATATCTGCCAACGAGGAGATGCAGAGTACCAATGAAGAAATGGAATCGGTGAACGAAGAGTTGCATACCATCAATTCAGATTACCAGTTAAAAAATAAAGAGTTGCTGGAAACCAACGACGACCTGAACAATTATTTCAGGAGTAACATAAATGGCCAGTTGTTTATTAATAATAGCCTGGAGCTGATGAAGTTTTCGCCGGGTACCGTAAAGCAAATTAACCTGTTGGAAACCGACATAGGGCGGCCGCTGAGCAATATATCAACCAATATTAAATTTGAAACTATTATTGATGATGTAAAAAAGGTGCTTCACGATGGCAGCGTAATCACCAAAGAGATTGAAACCAACAATGGCAAATGGTACCAGATTATGACCATGCCTTACGTGCAACAATCTGATAATAAGCGGAATGGCGCTATTATTACCTTTAACGATATTACCGAATTAAAAGGCATTCAGCAGGAATTAAATATCAGCAACAATATGCTGGGAATGGCCATCGATTCAACGGAGATGGGTACCTGGACTATAGATATTAAAACCCGCCGCTTTACCCCATCAGCCCGCCTTAAAACAATGTTTGGCTTTTACCCAAGTGAGGCTATGAGTTATGAAGATGCGATAGCCCAGGTTGTAGAAAAATACCGGCATGTAGTAACCGAAGCGGTAGAAATCGCTATTAGCACCGGTGCTAAATGTGATGTGGAGTACCCCCTTCACGGTTTTCACGACAAAAAACTGCGCTGGGTACGCGGGATTGGAAACCTTGCATTGGATAATGATGGCAAACCAACCTATTTTACCGGCCTGTTGCTTGACATAACTATTTTTAAACTGGACGAGCTCCGTAAAAATGATTTTATAGCCATGGCAAGCCACGAATTAAAAACACCACTTACCGCGATACAGGGATATGTGCAAATGTTAAATTTAAGAGCCAAAAAAATCAGTGATGATTTTGCAGTTACATACCTGGCCAAAGCCAATAACCAGGTAAAAAAGATGACATCGCTGATTAATGGTTTTTTAAATGCATCAAGTTTTGAAGCAGGTAAAATTTACCTGAACGAAGAAACTTTCGAGATGAATACCTTATTGGACGAAGTTGTTGAAGAACTGTTATTAACAACCAATACGCACCAGGTGAGCGTAATTCGCGGTACTGTTATCTCAATCAGGGCCGATAGGGACAAGATAGGCCAGGTGATCAGTAATTTTTTAAGTAACGCGGTAAAATATTCGCCCAAGGGTGGCAGCATAAAGCTGTACTGTCAGCAATTTGATAATATGTTGCATGTTAGCGTTAAAGATGAGGGCATAGGCATTAACCCCGAGGATCAGGAAAAACTTTTTGACCGTTATTACCGGATCGAAAATCCGAATACGGTAAGTATCTCGGGTTTTGGACTGGGCCTTTACCTATCGGCTGAAATTATTCAAAGGCATAAAGGCAAAGTATGGTCAGAAAGTGTATTGGGTGAAGGATCTACTTTTTACTTTAGCCTGCCGTTGGCAACTGTGCTAAACTGATGTGGAAAGTCAATTACCTTAATGTTATTGTCCGCCGTGGTTATCAACCGAGGGAAATGCGCTACTTTTTCCTTGCCATCATAAATCCGTTATCTACAGTCTTGAAACCAACCCTTGGGTAGTATTCCATAGCATCGGGCACGGATAGCAGGAGTATCATCACCTCGTCGCCCAGGTGTTGTTGGGTTAATTCGATCAGTTTTTTACCGATGCCCGATTTTTTGAGTGTGGTTGTAACTGCCAGGTCGGCAAGGTAGCAACTCCATGCACCATCGGTAATGCAGCGGGCAACGCCGGCAAGTTCATTGTTATGCCAGGCAGTAACAATAAGGTTTGACCCCTTGTAAATACGCTTTATCCTATCCAGATCGTCGACAGGGCGGGGGAGGCCACAGTTCTTGTAAAGTTCAATTACCTGTTCGGCGGTAGGGGTTATATCAAATTTATAGGTGATTTCCATAAGTATTTCAATTTTGTATCTGCGGGAGCAAGTTAGGCCGAAATAAGCTGGCTTTAATAGTCCGGGTTGTAAACCATTGGTAGGCCAATTTAGCTATACGGGCCGCAGTGGAGTACTTGCGACTTGATACAATTATTTTCCCCCCTGGCGGACCAAAATTTTGACACTTATACCAGCGACTTGATCCAATTATTGCTCCCCCTGGCGGTTCAAAATCTTGATACTTGATACTTGCTACTTGATACTATCCTTGATACTATCCTTGATACTATCTTTTACCTTTCGCCTTTCCACCTTTTTTCCTAATTTTGCGCATCCTTTCAAATAAAACAATATTACCTTGGAGCACCAGGAATTAACCACCGTTGAAACCGCCAAAGATTTAGGCTTACTACCCGAAGAATTTGAACGTATTAAAGAGATATTAGGGCGCGTGCCCAACTTTACCGAGCTATCCATCTTCGCGGTAATGTGGAGCGAACACTGCTCATATAAAAACTCCATCACCTGGCTAAAAACTTTACCAAAGGACAGCGACCGTATGCTGGCCAAAGCAGGTGAAGAAAATGCAGGCCTTGTTGACCTTGGCGATGGCATTGGCTGCGCCTTTAAAATAGAATCACATAACCACCCATCGGCCCTTGAACCATATCAGGGCGCTGCAACCGGCGTGGGCGGCATTAACCGCGATATATTCACCATGGGTGCAAGGCCCATTGCCCAGCTAAATTCCCTGCGCTTCGGCGACCTTAAGCTGGAGAAAACCCAGTGGCTGGTTAAGGGTGTGGTAAAAGGCATCAGCCACTATGGCAACGCCTTTGGTATCCCAACCGTGGGCGGCGAATTGTTTTTTGACGATTGCTACAACGTAAACCCATTGGTGAACGCTATGTCGGCAGGTATTGTTAAGGCGGGCGAAACCGTTTCGGCAACATCATACGGCGTGGGTAACCCGGTTTACATCGTTGGTTCGGCTACAGGTAAAGATGGTATCCATGGCGCGGCTTTCGCGTCTAAAGATATCAGCAAAGATTCGGTGAACGATTTACCTGCCGTACAGGTAGGCGACCCGTTCCAGGAAAAACTGTTGTTAGAGGCTACTTTAGAAGTTATAAAAACCGGTGCCGTAGTAGGTATGCAGGATATGGGCGCTGCCGGTATCATTTGTTCCAACTCGGAAATGAGCGCCAAAGGCGAGCACGGGATGCGTATCGACCTGGATTTGGTGCCAACCCGCCAGGCCAACATGAAACCTTACGAGATCTTGTTATCTGAATCGCAGGAACGTATGCTCATCGTGGTACACAAAGGCCGCGAAAAAGAGGTAGAAGCCGTTTTTGATAAATGGGACCTGAATTGCGCCGTAATTGGCGAGGTTACCGATACCCAACGTTTAGAATATTTTATGCACGGCGAAAAAGTAGCTGATGTACCTGCTGACGACCTTGTGTTAGGCGGCGGCGCCCCGGTATACGAACGCGAATACCGCGAGCCTGCTTATTACGCCATTAACCAGAAATTTAATATAGATGATGTTGCCGAACCTGCCAACCTGGTAGAAGTTGCCGAACATTTATCTGCACACCCTAACTTAGCATCAAAACGTTGGGTAACTGATCAGTACGATAGCATGGTAGGTGTGCAAACCATGACAGCCAACCTGGCCTGCGATGCAGCCGTTGTAGCCGTTAAGGATACCAACAAAGCCATTGTATTAACAACAGATTGTAACTCGCGCTACGTATATGCCGATCCGTACAAGGGTACTGCCATAGCCGTTGCCGAAGCCGCACGTAACATTACCTGTGCAGGCGGCGAGCCTGTTGCTATTACCAACTGCTTAAACTTTGGTAATCCTTACAACCCCGAAGTTTACTGGCAGTTTGTAAGTGCCATTAAAGGTATGGGCGATGCCTGCCGCAAGTTTGAAACCCCGGTTACCGGTGGTAACGTAAGTTTCTACAACCAGTCGGCCGATGGTGGTTCGGTATTCCCGACGCCTACTATTGGTATGCTGGGCGTAATGGAAGATACCGAAAACATCATGACCGCCGATTTTAAACAACCCGGCGACCTGATTTACCTGATAGGCGAATCTGTTAACGATATCGCATCATCACAATACCTGGCCTCATGGCATAAAATTACCGCTTGCCCTGCGCCGTATTTTGATATCGAAAAGGAATATGCAACCCAGCAAACCATTAAAGAACTCATCAAACACCGCGTGCTGGAAAGCTGCCATGATGTGGCCGATGGTGGTTTGTATACCTGCTTGCTGGAATCTGCCATGCCAAATGGCCTGGGCTTTGATATTGAAACAGATGCGGCTATCCGTAAGGACGCCTTCCTTTTCGGCGAGGCGCAAGGCCGCATAGTGGTAACTGTAGCACCCGAAGAGCAGGAACGCTTTGTAGAGTTTATGGCCACCAGCGAAACTGAGTTTAGCCTGCTGGGTACCGTAAACAACGGTTTCCTGAATGTAGATGAAGAACTGTTTGGCCACGTTACCGACGTAAAAATGGTGCACAGCAACGTATTGCACTCCATTTTAGGCGAATAAATAATGCTGAAACTTAACCAGGTACACCACATTGCCATCATTTGCAGCGACTACGAAAAGTCGAAGCATTTTTACAGCGAGATACTTGGTTTAAAAATAGTGCGCGAGGTTTACCGCGAGGCACGCCAATCATACAAGCTTGATCTGGAAGTGGGCAACCGCTACCAGATCGAGCTTTTTTCGTTTCCCAACCCGGCCCCACGTCCGTCGCACCCCGAAGCTGCCGGCCTGCGCCATTTGGCTTTCGAGGTAGATGCCCTTGAAGAAGCTGTATTTCACCTCAAAGAACAAGGGGTGGAAGTAGAGCCTATTCGTGTGGATGAATTCACCGGTAAACGGTTTACATTCTTTAATGATCCGGATGGGTTACCGCTGGAGCTGTATGAGGTTTAGTAGTAAGTAGTAAGTATCAAGATTTTTTTAAAATTCCCCTCTCGAGAGGGGGCGGGCCGGATTGCGCGGCAGCAGGGGTGTGTTTCTACGCCATGCTACGGGAGTAGTAAGATTTGACTTTCGGACAAAAGACTTTCGGACTTAAGACCAACGCAGCTGTCTTACTACTTGATACTTACTACTGATATGGGCGTTGCCTGCGGCCAGGCTCTATGCTCATACTGCACAAGCCTTAGCCACATTGGCCGGTATCCGCGCCGATCCTTAACGCAAAGAGTTTGTCTGAACCGGAATTAAACGAATTTTTAGAATTTCCCGAATTGGCTTTTAAATTCTGTTAATTCCATAATTCTATAAATTCAGGTTCAGAAATTATAATTTGCGTAAATTTTCCGCATATTGATAACTTTGCATCATGCCCACCAACCAGGATATTAAAGTAGCAGTAGATGCCGTTGTGTTTGGATATACTTCGAAAGAAGGATTATCGGTATTGCTCATCAAACGCAACATCAACCCGTTCAAAAACTCATGGGCGCTACCCGGCGGACTGGTTGGCAATGATGAATCGTTAGAAGCCGCTGTGCAACGCGAACTGAAGGAAGAAACCGGTGTAAATATCAGTTACCTCGAACAGTTATACAGCTTTGGCCAGCCCGGTCGCGATCCGCGTAACAGGGTGATCTCCATTACCTACTACGGTCTGGTAAAGCCGGATGCATTCGAAATTGAAGCCGCCACCGATGCCGCCGAAGTAGCCTGGTTTAACATCAAAAAGATCCCGCAGCTGGCATTTGACCATCAGGCTATTATCAGCGCGGCACATGATCGTCTTAAAAATAAAATTCTTTACCAGCCTGTAGGCTTTGAGCTGCTGGAAGAACGCTTCCCCTTCTCCGAGCTGGAAAAACTATACATGGCCGTTTTGGATAGGAGTATAGATCGCCGGAATTTTAAAAAGAAGGTTAGTAAATTTGGTTTTCTCGAAGAAACCGATGAAAAACAAGCACTTGCAGGCGCCGGCCGGCCGGGCAATCTGTTCCGCTTTAACCAGGACAAATATTTCCAGCTTCAAAAAGAAGGTATCAATTTCGAGATTTAATTTCTTGTTGAAACGTATCAAAGGCGTGTGCCGAAGGCAAACGAACCATTTTGTAGAGACGCATCACATGCGTCTCCCGCAGGACAGGTGACGAATTATATGGCCGATTTGCACGGTTGAATTGCATGTGGCAGACGCATGTGATGCGTCTCTACGGGAAAAAAATAAAAAAATAATTTGCGTATTTAAAACGCATATTTATATTTGCGTATAATTAACGCAAATAAGATGAAAATAGCCGTAATTATTGCCCGCTTCCAAACGCCCTACCTGCACGAGGGGCATAAAAACCTGATCGATACCGTGAGTACGGATCATGCCAAACTGATCATCCTGTTAGGGGTAAGCCCGATAATGGGCAGCCGGAAAAATCCGTATGATTACCACACCCGCGAAAAAATGATTAAAAGGGAATATCCGGATGTAATTGTTTTGCCGGTGAGCGATCATCCGAGCGATAGGGTATGGTCTGATAACCTGGATAATTTGCTTAAAAGTGTTTTTCCCAATGGTAATTTCACACTGTTTGGCAGCAGGGACAGCTTTATCCCGTACTACCAGGGCCATTTTGAAACCGTAGAACTGCCTGCCCACGGCGACTACAATGCTACCGAACTGCGTAAGCAATATGCCGACAAGGTTTTTGATTCAAACGATTTTCGCGCCGGTATCCTGTATGCCTACTACAACCAATACACCAAGGTATACCCAACGGTTGATGTGGCCATGTTCAGGAATAATAAAACTGAAATGCTGTTAGGTAAAAAGGGTAATAGCCCCAAATGGCGTTTTATAGGCGGCTTTGCCGATCCGGAGGATGAAAGTTACGAAGCCGCCGCCAAACGCGAACTAAGCGAAGAGTGCGGAAACGTGAAGGTAAGCGATATGACCTACGAAACCAGCCACCGCGTAAACGACTGGCGTTACCGTAACGAAGCCGATAAAATTATTACCTTGTTGTTTAGCTGTGATCACATAGCGGGCGAGCCTGTAGCTAACGACGATATTGTAGATGTGGCCTGGTTTAAATTAACCGACCTTACCCGAATGATAAGCAACGACATGATAAATGATGAGCATGCCAAAATGTTAAAGCTCATGATCAATAAATACCTTGATAAGTAATGATTGCTGATGGCTTTATTTTTATTCCCCTCTCGAGAGGGGGCGGGCAGGATTAGCGCGGTGGCAGGGGTGTGTTTATACGCCATGCCCTATACACTTTCTCAAAAAGCCCCAGTCAGTTTAGTCTCAATTACATATATTCACCTTAACAAATAACACCATGAAACGCGAAAACTTAGTACTGCTGGCCGATGCCTACAAGTACGCCCACCATAAATTATACTACCCCGGTACCACCCAAATTTACAGCTACCTGGAAAGCAGGGGAGGGATGTTTGATGAAATCATCTTTTTTGGCCTGCAATATTTTTTGAAAGAATACCTGCAAGGCCCGGCATTTACACAACAGGATTTGGACGAGGCCGACGGCTTTTTACAACAGGTTTTTGGCCGCGATGATGTGTTTGACAAAAGCAAGTTTCAATACATACTGGACAAATACAACGGCAAGCTACCCGTAAGGATAAAAGCCGTAGCCGAAGGCACCGCCGTACCAACCGGCAACGCCTTAATGACCATTGAAAATACCGACCCGGAATGCTACTGGCTTACCAATTTTTTAGAAACCCTGCTGATGCAGGTTTGGTACCCCTGCACCGTGGCAACCCTGAGTAACCAGATAAAAAAGGTAGTGACCCAATATTACGAGGAAACTGCCACACCCGGGGCAGAGGCTGGTATAGACTTTGTGCTGAACGATTTTGGTTTCCGCGGTGTAAGCAGTGTGGAGAGTGCTAAAATTGGCGGGGCGGCTCACTTGCTTAATTTTAGCGGCAGCGATAACCTTGCAGGTTCTGTAATGGCCATTAATTATTATAATGCCCAAAAGGTGTACGGCATGAGCATCCCGGCTACGGAGCATAGTATTTGTACTTTGCTGGGCAGGGAAGGAGAGCTGGAAGTTTTCAGGCATGTGCTCAGAACTTTCCCCACCGGTATTATTGCCTGCGTATCTGATAGCTACAATATTTTTAAGGCCTGTAGCGAATATTGGGGAACGGAGCTACGCGACGAAATCCTGAACCGCGACGGCACCCTCGTGATCCGCCCCGATAGCGGCGACCCGGTAATGACTTTGTTGGAGATTTTTAATATCCTGTTTGATAAATTTGGTTTTATCACCAATGCCAAAGGTTACAAAGTACTGCCGCCACAAGTGAGGGTAATACAGGGCGATGGCGTAAATTATACCGAGATAGGTAATATTTACAAGGCCTTGAAAGATAACGGCATCAGTGCCGAAAACCTGGTATTGGGCATGGGCGGCGCTTTACTGCAAAAGGTTGACCGCGATACCCAAAAGTTTGCCCTGAAATGCAGCAGCGCCATTGTAAACGGGCAGGAGGTTAACGTAAAGAAAAGTCCGACTGAAATGGACGCTGATGGCAACATCACCCCAAGCTTTAAAAAGAGCAAAGGCGGCCGGTTAAAGCTGGTTAAAATTGAGGGAAAGTTCAAAACTGTTAACCAGGACGATGAACCCGGAGCAGAAGACCTGCTGCAAACTGTTTTTGATAACGGGGAATTGATAAATACTATTAGTTTTGAGCAGGTAAAGGCAAATGTAAATGCCAATTGAAATCAGCATGAAAAAGTTACTGTTCGCTATAAAAGATTATGAATACCTGGCCCAAAAGGTAATGGCCTGCGGAACGTTTGAAAAAGGGCAAATAGAGGTAAGCACCTTTACCGACGGCGAGCGCTACCAGCGCATCCTGTCGCAAATTGAAAACCGCGACATCATCCTGATTGGCGGCACAGTTACAGACGAGGCCACGCTGGAACTTTATGACCTGGCATCGTCATTAGTAAGCTATGGCGCTAATTCCTTAACGCTGGTGATCCCTTACTTCGGCTACTCAACAATGGAACGTGCAGTGCTGAGCGGCGAAATTGTAACCGCCAAAACCCGTGCGAGGCTCATATCGGCCATCCCTAAATCAAACCGGGGCAACAAAGTGGTTTTGTTCGATCTGCACTCCGAAGGCATCCAATACTATTTTGAGCATGACCTGTACCCGGTGCATGTTTATTGCAAAGATCTGGTGATAAAAGCGGCCCTCAAATACGGCGGCGATAGTTTTGTAATGGCCAGCACCGATGCAGGCAGGGCCAAATGGGTAGAATCACTGGCTAACGACATGGGCGTAAACGCCGCTTTCATCCTGAAGCGCCGGCTAAAAGGCGATCATACCGAAGTAAGCGCTATCAATGCAGATGTAGCCGGCAAAACCGTTATAATTTATGACGACATGATCCGCTCCGGCGGCAGCATCATCAACGCTGCCCAAACCTATAAAAATGCTGGTGCCGGCGATATATATGTGATAACCACCCACGGGCTGTTCATCAACAACGGCATCGACCGGCTAAAAAGCAGCGGACTGATTAAAAAATTGATCAGCTCAGATTCGCACATGAATATGCAGGCCATCGGCGATGATGATTTTGTGGAGGTAAACAGTTTGGCGGAGCTGATTTGTTCGGTGATATAGTATTTACAATTCAACTCTATATGTCATTCTAAGGAACGAAGCAATCTCAAGGATGCATGGTGAATATGCACGGTTCGCGGTTGCTTCGTTCCTCACAATGACATGATAAATATTAATTCGCCATATGGTCGGCTACCACTTTAGCTGCTTTTTTCGAGATTTTAGTTTTTTGTTCTGCCACATCGGCGGCAGCCTTTTTAAAGCTCTTTTTGATGCTGCGCTCCAGTTTTTTGCGGTTATCTACTCCGTCATCCGTCAAAAATAAATAAGCTACAGCACCGGCAGCAAGCGCGCCAACGGCTATTGAAGCTATCAAAAATGTATGGTCTTGTTTTTTTACAAATGGATTTTTCATAGTTGTAATTTTTATTTTACAACAACGCCAGGTGGTTTTGGTTCTAATTCATTTTAATTGATGTTAAAGGGCAATAAATAAATATTGAAAATATATTACAGGATATCATTAATCCRTAGCCCGTATTATCAGTCAAATATTAGCCTATATTTGATACGCCTGTTACCACAATGAAAAAACCAACCTTATTTGCCTGTTTAATTCTTTTTATTTTTAATGCTTCGGCTCAACGCATAATTAATAACCCTTCCTTTTTTGCCAACAACGCCCAGGGACTAAGTATCAGTAGGGTAACCATTAGTGATACGGCGACACTGGTTAGTTTTAAAACCGATTATCAGTCGGACACCTGGTTTAGGATGCCATCGGGTCTTTATCTGGTTAGCGGCAATCAAAAATTGAAGATCAGAGCTGTCGATAGTCTTCAGTTAGGTAAAAGTACCCTGATAAAAGGGGGCAAAATTGCATTTACCTGTAATTTTCCACCTGTAAATATCCATACAAAAAAGATAGATATTGCCGAACCAGATTGCCGGCAGCAGTGTTTCAATATTTGGGATATTGAACTGCCGGGAATATCAATCCCGGGAGATATTGCAGGCGATTGGTTTAAAACAGACGGTAGCAAACAATGGGAGTTGGGTGTTTACAACAGCAAGCTTGCGTACAACAGCAGGTTATGGAATTATACATCTGTAAACCGGCAGGGTAAAACTATGTTGATTGGCTTAAAAGATGGCGACCAAAAGCTCAGTTTAACGCTGAAAACAGGTGACAATGGCCGGCTATATATTATTGGGAAAAAATCGGCTGTAGCGTTATTTAACAACGCGACTGCCGGCAAAACCAAAGTAGCCGATAACAAAAACGTTTTTACCCTGGCAAACGTTTACAAAACCGGCATGACCGAATACGCAGGTTATATAAAAGGCTACTCGCCCCGGATGGGATTTAACACCGGGCAGGTATTTGTTAATAACGCGGTTACAGGGGGACAGGAAAATTACCTTGTAAAAATAGCGGACGATGGAAGCTTTAAAGTAAGTTTCCCTGTGAATTATACAAAGCAATGTTACGTGCATTTTCCTTTTTCATACGCCGCTATATGCTTTGAAGCCGGTAAAACTGTATTCCAAAAGTTTGATGTATCGGGCAGTGCGGTAACTGCCAGTTTTATGGGGGATAATGCCATCCTGAATAACGACTTATATCGCACACAGTTTATTTTATTGGGTATTGACTGGCTTAAAGTTAGAAAAGATGTGCTGGATCTTACTCCCGCACAATACAAAGCCTATTACATCAATCTGCGCCAGGAGCGGCTGGGGGGGTTAAATAATTACCGGTTACAAAATGGAATGACTACGCAGGCATATAACCTGGCGCGGCTGGGTATTACCTATGCCTTAACCCAGTTTTTATTTCAATATAACGCCGAAAAATGGGAAGCTTACCGGCAAGCAAATAACATCGACCCGCAAAACAAACGCAGCCAATTGCCGCCGGTAAAGCTCGAAAAAGCCTATTATTCTTTTTTTAAGGATGTTAATTTTAACGATCCGCTGGCGATAGTTTCGGTCGATTATGCATTTTTTTGCAACAATTTGAAGAATAATGAAGAAGTATCAGCAGCCCAACGTCAATACATTTTGGATTATGTAGCGCGGTCTAAAAAAACTAAAATATCGGAGCCCGACGCCGCATTCCTGGATATAATGCTGGCAGATGCAAAACAAGACCGCATCATACAGCTAAAAGGCGATGAGCAAAAAATGATCCGTACAAATGTGTTAAAGGGAATGATAGACGCCGACATGAGTTTTGATCTTCAACTGATGGACGCGCAGGATACCACAAGTAAAATAGAAGCCAGTTTTGTGCCGCTTTCGCCGCTACAGCTTGCAGCTATGCGTACGCACTTTACAAACCCGTATGTTTTTTCATTACTGAAGGGTTATAATACAAGTATTGCCAACAAAATTGAGGCAAATAAAAAACAAACAGGTTATGCAAAGCATGAAATACCTCAATTACCTGCCGATAGCATTTTTTCGTCCATCATCAACAAATACAAAGGCAAAACCATTTATGTTGATTTTTGGGCAACCTGGTGCGGTCCGTGTTTGCAGGCAATTAAAGAAATTGCTCCCTTAAAAGCCGAATTGAAGGATGATAAGAACATCGTTTTTGTTTACATCACCAATCAAACATCGCCGGTAGGCACTTACAACGGCATGATACCAAATATAAAAGGAGAGCATTACCGGGTGAGCACTGATGAATGGAATCAATTAACCAGCCAGTTCCAGATCAACGGTATTCCGCACTATATATTGGTGAAAAATGGCGTGATTAACAATCTTAAATACCAGCCTTTTGATTATAATATACTAAAGAGCCGGTTGCTTGATACCTCCGGTAATTAACAATTTTGCCTTACTTTCGCATTCATGTTCCACTTCAAACAATTCAGTGTTGACCAAGGCGGTTGTGCCATGAAAATAAACACCGATGGTGTTTTGTTGGGCGCATTGACAATGGCTGACGCCCCAAAATCTGTATTGGATATCGGTACCGGAACAGGGGTAATTGCATTGATGCTGGCCCAGCGTTTTGGTGATGCTCAAATTGACGCAGTGGAGATTGATGAAAGTGCGGCGAAGACTGCGGGCAGGAATTTTAAAAGCTCGCCATTCGCGGATAGGCTCATGGTTTATCCTTTAGGGTTTAAAGAATTTTTTGAGGGACATCCCGGTAGCAAATATGACCTGATTGTTTCCAATCCCCCATTTTACATTAATTCCCTGTTATCGCCGGGCGCTAAAAAGAACCAGGCTAAACATGCGGGGGAAGGGTTTTTTGAGGAGTTGATCCAATCTGTTTCCATCCACCTTACCGCAAATGGGGTTTGCTGGCTGGTGTTACCTCCGGATACAGGCATATTGGTAAAACAGCTAGCCTTACACAACGGACTGCATTTGCAAAGTAAAATCAGTATTCAATCCTTTAAGGAAGATGAAGCGCACCGGGAGATTTTAGCGTTCGGCCTACAGCCCACGGAACTCGAGGAAGATTGGCTGGTGATATATGACGCACCAAAAGTGTACAGCGCGGCTTACCAGGCTTTACTGAGAGATTTTCTGACGATATTTTAATTTTACAGATGAATAAGTTGTTAATCTTTGTCTTACTCTTTTTAGCCGGAATTGACTATTGTCCCGCTGCTTATATAAGCCCAACGGGAACTTATAAATTGATCAGCAAATCAAAAAAAGTAGATGAAGATACCTATGGCCGTTGGGGGGATATCCACATTAAGGCATTGTCAAAAAATAAAATCGTGATAGTGTTGGGTGTTAACATGGGGGCACCCGGTTATAACTCCGGTACACTTATAGATACCTTAGCTTACTTAGATAATAAAGCCGTTTTTAAGGGGAATGAATGGGACCGCAGTTGCCGTATAACATTCAGGTTCAAATCCAATGGAATAAGCGTTACCCAGCACACGGACATAAATTGGGGTTGTGCTTTCGGCCAGGGTGTATATATTGATGGATTTTATAAAAAGATAAATGGTAAGGTGCCGGTTTTGCGGCATCCGTTAACCGGTAAAATTATAAAGTAGGTATTGAGTTTTGCAGGCGGCTTCCGCGAGTTTAGCGCAGCGTACCTCGTGGTTAACCATTATGTAAACTCCCAGTTTACATAATTCAGCTGAAAGCTGAAACCATGATACACCTATGGTTGAAAGCCCGCGTGAGCGAACGAGTTTTTTTGTCTTAACTCTTGATTCTTGACTCTTGCCTCTTTAAAACTATCTTTACCCCATGACCCGCATTGGCCTGATATCCGATACCCACAGCTACCTCGATGAAGCTGTTTTTAAACATTTTGAAATCTGCGACGAGATCTGGCACGCCGGCGATTTTGGTACCATCGAATTGGCTGATCAACTGGCAGCCTTTAAGCCGCTCAAAGGTGTTTATGGTAATATCGATGGGAAAGATGTACGGATTGTTTACCCCGAAAACCTACGCTTTAACTGCGAGGGGGTAGATGTATGGATGACGCATATCGGCGGATATCCGGAGCGGTACAGCCAGCATCTCAAGACTGAGATTTATAGTAACCCACCCAAACTGTTCATCACCGGCCATTCGCACATTTTAAAAGTGATACCCGATAAAAAGCTGCACCTGCTGCATCTAAACCCCGGCGCGGCCGGCAAACAAGGCTGGCACAAAGTACGTACCCTCATGCGCTTTAATATCGACGGCGACAAGATCCAGGATTTGCAGGTGATAGAACTGGCGGGAAGGTAAATTCAGTATCAAGTAGCAAGTATCAAGTAGTGAGACTGAAACAGACGTGAAAATTATTAAATCGATCCTGCCTTTGCATTCTCAACCTCAAAAACAGAGTCGATAAGCAGCGGCGCGCGCTTCCCGGCGGCTACGGCCAGCTGGTCGCAACGTTCATTTTCGGGGTGGCCATTGTGCCCGCGTACCCATGTGAATTTTACCTGGTGTAGTTTGCTTACATTTAAATAGCGCATCCAAAGGTCCTTGTTTTTTTTGCCCGCAAAGCCTTTGGCAACCCAGCCGTTAACCCAGCGTTTTTCGATAGAATCGATCACATATTTAGAGTCGGAAAAGACCATAACTTGCTGGTTAGGAGTTTTTAATGCTTCAAGGCCCTTAATAACAGCCATCAGTTCCATACGGTTATTTGTTGTTTTTCGAAAACCTTCGGATAGCTCCTTATAATGCTGCCCCGAGCGTAAAATCACACCATACCCGCCTGGCCCGGGGTTACCGCTTGATGCACCGTCTGTAAATATCTCGATCATTGTGCAAATATAGTAATTGCCTACAAAGCCCATAAGCCCCCTAACCCCCTGAAGGGGGAACAATGGCGGAATGCCTGGGTATAAGTTAATCAAGAAACTCCCCCTTCAGGGGGCTGGGGGGCTTAGCTTAACTTCTTCACCTTCAACCTCAACGAATTACCAATTACAACTACATCAGAAAAAGCCATGGCAAAGGCACCCACCATCGGGTTTAAAAAGCCGAAGGCAGCTACGGGGATAGCTATAATATTGTAGGCAAACGCCCAAAATAAGTTTTGCTTAATGGTAAGCAGCGTATGTTTACTAATCTGCAAAAACTTAATAACCGAATGTAAATCGGTATTTAACAATACCACGCTGGCCGATTGGATGGCCACCTGGCTTGCATCGTTCATGGATACGCCTACATCTGCCTTGGTAAGGGCAGGGGCATCGTTAATGCCATCGCCAATCATAATGGTTTTGCCTTTTTGCTTGTAAATGTCAATTACCTTAAGCTTTTCGTCGGGCAGCTTTTCGGAGTGAACTTCGGTAATACCTATCTGGCTGGCAACTTTAAGGCAACGGTTTTGTTTATCGCCGCTTAAAAGTACAGGGATAATGTTCATCTTTTTAAGTTTCGATATCAATAAAGCGGTTTCGGGCTTAATTTCATCGTCTATAGCAATCTGGGCCAGGAGGCTTTGATTTTTATATAATGAAAGGTTAAAGTGATCTTCCGTATTTTGTTTGGCTGTACCCAAAAAGTAGTGGTTGCCATCCACATCTTCGGCACGCATTCCCAGTCCTTTTTCTTCCTGAACAGATTTTAAGATCACTTTTTGTTGAGGCATTTTTTTTACCCCCTGCACTAATGATTTGGCAATGGGGTGGTTTGACCGTTCTTCGATAGCTGTTATTATTCCCCGAATTAATTCCAGGTTGGCACCCGCTTCTGCCTTAATCTCATTGATGCTGAATTTTCCTGTTGTCAGGGTACCTGTTTTATCAAAAACTACGTATTTAGTATTTGCAACAGCTTCAATGGTATCGCCTCCCTTAATCAGGATGCCATTTTTAGCAGCACGGCCTAACCCTACCATAACTGCGGTAGGCGTAGCCAATCCCATAGCGCAAGGGCACGATATCACCAAAACAGCAATGGCGTTCATCAATGATTTTTGCATGCCCACACCGGCAGCAAAATAGGTAAACACAAAGGTGACAAGTGCTATTAATATAACTACAGGCACAAATATGGATGCTACCTTATCTCCTAATTTTTGCACCGGTGGTTTAGCGGCCTGTGCCTTTTTCATCAAATCGATAATTTGCGACAGGATGGTATTGGAGCCAACTTTGGTGGCCAGCATTTGGAAGTTACCATTTACTACTATGGTGCCGCCAATTACTTTATCGTATTTGTCTTTCTCAACGGGAATGCTTTCGCCGGTAAGCATTGCTTCGTCAACGGAGGCATTGCCCGAGAGGATCTCGCCATCAACGGGTACTTTATCCCCTTGATTTACCACCAGGGTATCGCCTGGGCGAACCTCTTTAGCGCTGATTACCTCAATACTTCCGTTAACTATCCTGTTTGCATTTACCTGCTGAAATTTAATCAAATCCTTTACTGCCGATGTAGTTTGTGTAACCGAACGTTTCTCAAAAACATTACCCAGTAACACCAATGTTATAATGGTAGCGCAGGTTTCATAAAACTGGTATTGCGCTCCCAAACCCTGTATTGTACCAACAAGACTATATATAAATGCCGATGTAGAACCGATAAATATTAGTACATCCATATTAGGCACGCCGCCTTTTACCGAGCTCCAGGCACTTTTGCCAAAATGTATACAGCCGACTATAAAAACCGGGAGGCATAAAAGTAACTGCACAATGGGTTGATGTAAAAAATGCCATGGCAACAGCATATGGAGTAAAAGCGGCGCAGTAAAAACGGCGCAGAAGATAAATTTGTTCTCCACCAGCTCATAAAATACCGGCGAATGGAGGTTTATATCGTCAATTACTTTAAATCCTAAATTTTCTATCCCTTTTATTACTTCGGGCAGTTTGGACTCGTCGTCGGTCGAGAATTTTACTTCTTCACCTGCAAAATCAACCAGTATATTATGTAACCCTTTTTTTTCGAGGAGTTTATGGATAGACATGGCGCAATTATTACAATGCATCCCAGTCACGTTCAGTTCAATTAATTGCTCGGCCATAGATACAAATTTAGCCATTAATAATAATCGTTCTAAATAAATGAGGTAAGACGAATGTAATTTTAAAAAAGAGTTTGCAAATAGGCCGAAGATTTCTATTTTTGCACTCTCCAAACGGTAGATGTAGCTCAGTTGGTTAGAGCATCGGTTTGTGGTACCGAGGGTCGTGGGTTCGAGCCCCATCATTTACCCCCTTTCTAAAAAGCCTTTTTACAGCAGTAAAAGGGCTTTTTTTATGCCCCTAGGACAGATTTTCGCTAAAAACACAACGGATAAAGCAGAATTTTTGTACGAAATTCGGCTATCTGACCAGCAGAAATCATTCAAGCCATCAATACCTAACATTAAGAAAAATCTCTAACACCTCATTTAAAACAGAGGCATTAGAGATTTTTGGCAATATTGTGAAATAATTTAATTGATTTCTTTGTATCTAACTTATATTTTCACAAATCCCCATTGCTGATTTTTGCCCCCATAGTAATCATTTTGATCGACCGCACTGCCATTTCTGAATGGAACCGCTGGATCAGTCCCTAAAGTAACTTCCAGGGCTTTCCCGCTATTTACGTTGATGATTTTATAGAATCCATCGTAGGTTGGCTGAATTAACCAGTTTTGATTATTTCCACCTGTGCCTGTATAAGCCCACATATCCACGGCACCGCCGTTAGCGCCAGACCAACCCCATACCTCCAAACACTTCCCGCTAACGTGCATAGGGGTTAACAGGTAGTTGCCATTTGCCGCAGCTTGCACTTTAAATTGCTGATTTGCCCCGGCTACATACTCCCATTGATCTGCGAGCGCTCCATTGGCAGTTCCCCAACCTTGGA
The DNA here is from genome assembly GCF_056402115.1 of Mucilaginibacter sp. P4_C11. Classification (NCBI taxonomy): domain Bacteria; kingdom Pseudomonadati; phylum Bacteroidota; class Sphingobacteriia; order Sphingobacteriales; family Sphingobacteriaceae; genus Mucilaginibacter; species Mucilaginibacter sp. P4_C11. Next base: position 108,039 of record NZ_JBFUIA010000023.1, read on the forward strand.
TCTCTAAAGGCTTAAAACTATACCTATTGATAATCTGATACACACTGCCAACCTGAAATGCGGGGGATGCGCCAGTTTGTGCCCCTTGTACAAGGGCCGCTAAATCCCGTTGATCCTTTACGGCGTAAGTCGATCTGTTAATGAGAGACCCGGTGTCCCAAAGAAATGGATGTATGCCGTTTGCCGATGCCTGGTGCATACAAAAATTATACCAATACGCCCTGGAAGCAAGATTGAAGTTTAAAGAGTCTCCCGCAAGATTTCGGTCCATAACTGCAAATTCGCCCATTATTACCGGGATGCCATGGTCAACGAATTTTGTCTTCATCGTTTGGAAATATCCGCTAAGGGTTGATTCCTCGCCCCAGTAAGGATTGTGCGCAACATCGAAGGTGGTGTGATATCCCGCGCCCCAATAATAAAAAGCGTTACCCCATGATGCGTCCGCGTCCATCAAACAGAAGTTCCAGGGACTGTAGTTATGGATTTCCACCATCAAACGGTTGGATGCCGGATCTGTTGGCATTGTGTTCATGAGATTGTTCGTATAAACCATATCTCCCCCTTTGGGTCCCTGGATTACCAGCGTCCTGTAACTGTTGTGCCCGCCGGTTGACCTCACCGCGTTGATAAAAGTTTGATGATAAGAAAGTAGAACTCTCATCCCTGTGCTATCCGTTGCGGAGTTAGGTTCGTTCGCGCTGGCAAAAATCAGGTGTTGATCAAAACCACGCATTTGTGTTGCAATTTGTTCCCAAAGTGCCTTTTGTTTGGCATTAACTGCAGCCTGGGCGGTGGTTGTGCAATTATTCTCCAACCATCCGCCGTCATAATGTATATTTAATATCGCATACATCCCATCGTTAACGCAGTATTGCACAACCTGCTGCACACGGGCAAGCCAGGCCGGGTCTATTTTTTCAGTTGTTGAATCCGGTACATGTGACCAATTCCAATTGCAAGGAATCCTTATGGCGTTAAACCCCTTTTGTTTATAGCTGTCAATGAGTGCCTGGGTAATATTGGGGTTTCCCCACGCGTTTTCGTTATATTGGGCTTCCAGGGTGTTGCCAATATTAATACCTAACGTCATATTTGCAGCAATTTGAGTTGCTGTACTGGTCATCCCGGTTTGGTCAGGTGCAAGCGGCGAAATGTTGTAATTCGGATAGCTGGTGACGGCGAACGCCTTAGTACTCGTTTTAGCAAGCGGTTTAACATCGGGAGAAGCGATTTGTGGCTTCGTGCATCTTGTCAATGCCGGGATTGCAAGAATGCATAAAAAATAACTTAAAGTTTTCTTCATAAAAAAATGGTTAGGTTGGCGATATTTAAATCTGCCGCTATTAATAAATTGGTTAATTGCGTGTGAAAGTGTCAGACAGCCAGGTAAAACGAGGATATATTTATCATTGCCTTTAAGGTTTATATAGGTATTGGTGTGGGCAGTTATGTTGATAACTGCCTTTAGCCAACGGGGTATTAAAAAGATCAATGGTAAGGCAGTTGCCATTCCGCATAAGGCGGCGTTTAACATTAGTTTCATTTTTCGATAGGATAAAACGGGCCTGAACCGCTTTATTTGTTTAATTGGTTAAATCTTGTTTTTCAGAAAGGAGAAGTACAATTAATGAAAGCAATGCAATTAAAGTCAACATAATACAGCCGTTGGAACAACGGGCATGTTTTAGTGAGCAATAGTTGAATTGGTACCAGGTTTATTAATTGAGTAGTAAAACTACAGAAGAGATAACCTAACGATGGGATGTAAAAGTTAGAAAATAGGGATGTAAATGTTAATTTTTAAGAAAAAATCGTGGGTTCTGTGGGTGTTTTGTATAAACAGTTGTCTTATCTGAAGTAGAATTTATAAAATGGTGTAGAGAATCTGTGTTAATTACTTAATAAGCTGTAAATAAGAGTGTTTCATCACTTTTTTTAAATGACAACCTGTAACAAGCTTTATTTTACTGTAAGTTCAGGCATGGTCCGTACTATAATATCGGCAGCTCGTTTGCTTCAGAGGTAGGTTATTTATTTCCCGCTGATCAAATAAAGGAATTGCCACTTTTATCTCGTTAATTGCGAATTTATCTTACTTTTATGCTACAGTAGTGTACTGGCTTGCCAAGGGCCGGATTCCTGATTTCGAAGCTCTCAACTAAATTTTAATGCGTGTAAAACTTTATATTGTCGTTTTAGCATTGTTTTTTGCTTACACCAACAACTTTGCGCAAAACAGCCAATACCAATTTTCACGGCTCAATACGGGCAACGGACTGTCTCACAACCAGGTTAATTGCATATTTAAAGATCCCAAAGGCTTCATGTGGTTCGGTACAGCTTCGGGACTTAACCGTTACGACGGTTATACTTTTAAAGTATTTAAGCATGACGTAAATAATAAAAACACCATAAAGGAGGATTACATAAATAATATTTTTGAAGGGCCTGGCAAAAAATTATGGGTAGCAACCCCAAACGGATATTCCTTTTATGACCCAGAAACGGAGCAGTTTAACAATGATGTATCGTCAGTGGCTTTTTCTTTCAAACTTTCCGAGTATCCGTTAGTTTCCAAGATACTTCACAACGGCAAAGGCGACTTCTGGTTTTTGCGTCCCGATTCCGGCCTTTACAGGTATAATGAGCTGAAAAAAACTTCCACGCGTTATTATCATCACCGTAATTCCAACCCATCATTATATTCAAATTCTGTTACAGACATAGAGCAGGATGCAAGCGGGAATTTATGGCTTGCTTATAACGATGGCGTGGTAGAGCTATTTGATGTAAAACGAAATGCAATTACGTACCATACCGATATTTTTAAAAAAGCAGCTAATAATAAGGGCAGAAACTATTCGGTAACTATCGATAAGGAAGGCGATCTCTGGATGTTTAACCCCAATATGGATTCCGGCGTTTATTATTACAGCCGCCGTACGGGCCGGTTTCGGTACATCACCAAAGAATCGTCAGAGACACCGCTTACATCCAACATCATCATTAGTATTATTCAGGCCGACGACGGCCTTATGTGGATCTCCACTGATCATGGCGGCGTAAACTTATTGGATAAAAAAAGTGGGAAAATTACTTATTTATTAAATAGGGAAGATGATCCGAAATCATTGGGACAGAACACTGTATCGCTTTACAAAGACAACACCGGCATTATGTGGGCCGGTACGCTTAGAGAGGGGGCAAGCTATTATCATAAAAATATTATCAGGTTCCCGCTCTACAAACACTTTGCCTCAGATCCCCGGAGTCTTAGTTTTGAAGATATTAATAAATTTGCAGAAGATAAAAAGGGCAACCTATGGATTGGGACCAATGGTGGCGGTTTAATTTATTTTGATCGCAAAACAGGCAGGTTTACCCAGTATAAGCACGATCGGAGAAACCCGAACAGCCTCAGCAGTGATATTATTGTAAGCTTATATATCGACCATGATCAGCAACTATGGATAGGTACGTATTTTGGTGGGCTGGATCATTTTGACGGTAGAAAATTTATTCATTATAAGCATGATGACAAGGTGCCCACGAGCATTGCTGACGACCGGGTATGGAATATCCTGGAAGATTCATCGAACCGGTTATGGATAGGCACTTTTGCGGCAGGTCTGCAAATATTTGACAGGGACAAACAAATATTTTCGTCTCCCTTTAAGCAAACGGATATCAGGTCGCCTTATATATCCGCACTCTTTGAGGATACCAAAGGTAATCTCTGGGTAGGAGKATACTTTGGGGTAGATAAAATATTAAAAAATGGGCGTGGCKTTATACATTATAATAAAAAGAAAAACGACCCTAACAGTTTGATCCATGATGACATCCATAATATCACGCAGGACAGCCGCGGCCTGATGTGGATAGCGACAAGGGATGGACTAAGCATACTGAACCCCGAAACAAACCGTTTTATCTCGCTGACTAAAAAGGACGGGTTGCCCGACAACCAGGTTTCGAGGGTATTAGAGGATAAGGGCGGGGCCATGTGGTTAAGTACATCAAACGGACTGGGCCGGATAACATTGACACCCGGCAACGGCACATATAAGTTTCAATTTGAAAGCTTTGATGAAACAGATGGCCTGCAGGGCAGAGAGTTCAACGTATCTACAGCCTTAAAAACTAATAAAGGGGAATTGGTATTTGGCGGCTCTCACGGCTTTAATATTTTCGATCCATTGAGTATACATCCGAATACCGATGAGCCTAAATTAATTTTTACCGATTTTCAGCTATTCAACAAAAGTATAGCAGCCAATGAAGAAGTTGACGGCCACGTTATATTATCTAAGGCAATTTCGGCCACACAGGAGATAACGCTAAACCATAGCGAAAATGTGTTCGCCATTGAATTTGCTGCTATAAATTTCTTTAACCCCAATAAAATAAAGCATCAGTATATGATGGAAGGTTTTGACAAAGGGTGGCTTACTGCAAGCAATGTTACCCGGAAAGCTACCTACACCAACCTTGACGGAGGCGATTATACTTTTAAGGTAAGGGCTATTGGCCGGGAGGGAAAATGGAAACCCAGCTATATAAAATTAAAAATAAAGGTATTGCCCCCGTTCTGGAAATCTACTTTAGCTTATGTTATTTACCTGTTGCTGATAACCGGGACACTCTTTTTAATACGCCGGCGGGGAATACAAAAAATAAGGAGACAATTCATAGCAGAGAAAGAAAAATTTATAGCAGAGAAAGAAAAACAGGAAGCAAAATTGATAATTGAACAGGAGCGGCAGGAGATTAAGCGAATGCAAGATCTTGATCAACTGAAAACTAAATTTTTAACCAACGTAAGCCACGAGTTCCGAACACCGATTTCGCTGATTATGGCACCGGTCGAAAAAATGCTTACCCGCGCTGACCAGGAACAGAAACAACAGTTGGGCATGATAGGAAAAAACGCCAGGCGATTGTTGAACATGGTAAACCAATTGCTTGATTTTAGGAAGATGGAAGTTCAGGAGTTGAAACTACATAGCAAGCCAGGGGATATGGTGAAGTTCATCAACGAGATACACCTTTCATTTACTGATATAGCTGAACAAAAAGAGATTAATTTTATTTTTGATACCACCATTAATTCGCTGTTTACCAGTTTTGACCATGATAAGATAGAAAGGATATTGTTTAACCTGTTATCAAATGCTTTTAAATTTACACTGCCTGGCGGGCAGGTAAGCCTGTTGCTTAATGTAGATAGCGAAACCGGCGATGCCCCGCTTGAAATTAAAGTGATTGATACCGGTATTGGCATTCCGCTTGAAAAACAAGGTAAAATTTTCGAACGTTTTTTTCAGCACGATATTCCCGAGTCGATGATTAACCAGGGCAGCGGCATTGGCCTTGCCATTACGCATGAGTTTGTGAAGATGCACGGAGGTGAAATAACTGTTGAGAGTGAACCCGATCACGGCAGTTGTTTTACCGTTAAACTACCGTTTGTTATCTATAACAGCCAGGAAACGGACTTGCCATCAGACGATGATATTGATTACGATAGCGTAAACGAAATTACTCATAATGAAGATAAAAGTATCGTCAAACAGCCGCGATCAAATAAAAAGCCGGTGGTTCTTTTGGTTGAAGATAACGATGATTTTCGCTTTTACCTGAAAGATAATTTGAAGGATGTATTTTTTTTAATCGAAGCTTCAAACGGGAGGGAAGGCTGGCAAAAGGCCCTATCGCAACATCCGGATATTATTATAAGTGATATCAGCATGCCCGAGATGACAGGGATTGAGTTGTGCAAAAAGCTAAAGAAGGACAAACGTACCTCGCACATTCCTGTTGTGCTGTTAACCGCGTTAACGGGTGATGAAGAACAGATAAAGGGCCTGGAAATTGGCGCGAACGATTACATGACAAAACCATTTAATTTTGAAATATTGCTTTCAAAAATTAAAAATATCTTAACCCTTCGGGACACCTATAAGCGTACGTACAAAAAGCAGATGGATGTGCAATTGCAGGAAACTCCTTTAGAAAATGAAGATGAAAAGCTGTTAAGGTGTATTGTTGAATATATAGAATCGAATATAGTAAACGAAAGCCTTTCGGTAATGGAATTAAGCAGCAACATGAATATGAGCCGTGTATCGCTTTATAAAAAAGTTTTAATGCTTACGGGTAAGTCGCCTGTTGACTTTATCCGTTCTATAAGACTTAAAAAAGCGGTGTATTTGCTGGAGACCAGCCAGTTGACGATCAGCCAGATTGGCTATGAAGTTGGCTTTAATTCGCCCAAATATTTTACAAAAGCATTTAAGGATGAGTATAACACCACTCCTTCCACCTATGTCAGTTCAATTCGCCAACAGAAACTGAATGAAAAGAACAGTTAATTAAATTTAACCGATTTATTGCCAGCCCTTTCTTGTCCGCGTTATGACAGCCAATTACTCCCAATTTGTTGTCATTGAAGTCAATATTTTGCAAAAAAATAAAGGAAACATGAAAGTGGAGTAGTTTTTACTAATTTAAAACATTGATTTTGAGTCTATTATAAAGTGGTTAACATTTTGACCTGTATTCATTATCAAATTCGGTATTCCTTTCTTTTTAACAATCATAGTTTCATCCCCCGGAATATAAGTTCAAGGTAATGTATTTAAAAGACGTTGCTTTTGAACAATGTTCCACCAATAACCAATAGGACCAACAGTTAACTTTTTTTGAATTAGTAAACATGCGTCTGACTGCACCTGAAGTTTTTTAACTGATTGTTCGGGCGGCCGTTTCATGTGAAGAAACTAACGGTAAAGTAGTTTTCAAAGGTTGTTTTTGGGCATTGGGCTATCTAAAAGATGCGATAACAAAATAAATTATGAATGAGAGAAAAACCAATTAATTACTAACCAAACACCAATGTACCAATTATCAAACCTTAAAATCCTTTTAAAAGATGGATAAAAATTTACAAAAGAGAGTGAAACACCAAATTTCATTAATTATCGCGGGCATATTTCTTTATATATCTGCCCATGCACAAACCGTAAGTATTACGGGAAAAATTATAAGTTCCGACGATGGTGCGCCAATACCAGGCGTAAGCATTAAAATTAAAGGGACAGGCCTGGGCACCGTTTCCAGCATTGATGGCAGCTATAATATAGCCGCAGAGCCGGGCAAAGTGCTTGTTTTTAACTTTTTAGGTTATTCTCCACGGGAAATAACTATTAAGCAGGCCGGCGCAATTAACGTCACGCTGAATTCAACATCCAGCAATTTGAACGAGGTAGTCGTTATTGGTTATGCTAAAGCGCGGAGGCCGGATGTAACGGGCTCTATAAGTTCAATATCAGGAGTCAGTTTGCGCCAAACGCAGCCAACCACTTTTGACCAGGCCCTGCAGGGTAAAGTTGCTGGTGTTGTGGTGCAGCAAGTGTCGGGGCAGCCAGGTGGCGGTGTATCTATTCAAATACGTGGCGTGTCGTCAATAACCGGCTCTAATTCGCCATTGTACGTAATAGATGGTATTGTTATTCCACCGGTTGGTGATCCCGGAAACGGCTCAAATCCGTTAAATGCTATCAATCCTTCCGAAATAGAATCAGTAGACGTATTGAAAGATGCTTCGGCAACAGCCATCTACGGTTCGCAGGCAACCAATGGCGTAGTGGTTGTTACTACCAAAAGGGGCAAAGCCGGACCACCGCAGATAAGTTATGATTTCTATACCGGTTACCAGGAAATAATCAAGCGGCTCCCTACCGTAAATTTACCAGAATTTGCAACTTTTATTAATGCCCGGGCGGTTGCCTGGGGCTTTGATGCCAGGCCCGAATTTGCCAATCCTCAATATTTAGGTAAAGGTACCGACTGGCAAAAAGAATTATTCCGGAAGGCCCCGATGATGAACCACACGCTTACTATAAACGGCGGCGATGCCAGGACCCAATATTTATTATCAACCTCGTATTTTAACCAGGACGGGATAGCCCTTGGATCTAATTTTAAAAGATACTCCCTACGGCTTAATTTAGATAACAAAACTACTGATTGGCTAAAAATAGGGACCAGCCTTCAATTGGCGCATATTAATGAAAATGTAAATGCAACTTCCAGCAGTGTAATCGGCACCGCGCTAAGCATTACCCCCGATGTTCCGGTAACAAACGGTGATGGTTCCTTTGGTGGTGTTACCGACCCCAACGGTTGGGTACAACCTGTTGCCAACCCGGTGGCATTGGCAAAAATTATAAAAGACCAAAAAAGAAGGAACCAGATATTTGGCAACGTATATGCCGAAATACAACTTACCAAAGACCTGTCGCTGCGCAATGAACTATCCGGTAATTTTGATTTTAGTACGGAAGACAGGTTTTCGCCAGTTTATAGTTTTGGTAAAAGCACTCCCAGCCCTAACTACGGTTCCTCAAACGCCGGCCAGAATTTTTATATAGTCATACGCAATTTTTTAACGTATAATCATAATTTCAAAAAATTTCATATTGATGCTTTAGCAGGGCATGAATCGCAGGAGAACACTTTTGAAAATGTTGGTGCCGGGCGAAGGAATTTCCCTTCAGACAATGTGCAGGCCATTAATGCGGGGGATGCCAGCACGGCCACAAACTCTGGCGATAATTCACAATCAAACCCCACCGGCGGCTCAGCACGGGAATCCTGGTTCGGCCGTATCAATTTTTCATGGGATGACAGGTACCTGCTCACCGGCAATATACGGGACGATGGTTCTTCAAATTTTCCAACCAACAATCGTTGGGGTACCACCTATTCGGGTGGATTTGCCTGGAAAATTAATAACGAGACGTTTTTAAAAGGCGTAAAATCTATAAATGAATTGAAGCTGAGGCTTGGTTATGGGCTAACCAACAACCAGGGCATACCGGGCAATACCTATGTAACCCAACTTGCATCGGTTACAAATGGCCTGGCAGGTACAGCGCAGTTTCAAAACAATTTGTCAAATCCGGATGTGAGGTGGGAAAAAACCGATTATTACAATGCCGGGATCGACGCATCGTTCTGGAATGGGCGGTTAGGCTTTTCATTAGATGTTTACGACCGCGAAACAAAGGACCTTTTGTTACAGGTGCCGCTTCCGGCATACTCCGGTACGGTATCGGGTTGGGGCCCGGGATCCATGCAGGCGCCTTATGCCAATGTCGGCTCGCTAACCAACAAAGGGTTTGATTTCCAAATCAATTCTACCAATATTACTTCTAAAAATTTCAGCTGGAAAACCTCTTTTACCATATCGCGAAATAACAATAAAGTGACCTACTTAGGTGCCGGTGGAAGTGACGCTAACCTAAGCCAGAAATCATATGTGATTAACGATATCATTGAAAAAACCGTGGTGGGGCAGCCCGTTGGCGAATTTTACGGCTACGTATTTGACGGGATATTTGCAAAGCCATCTGATCTTCTAAACCATGCCCGGCCTGCCGACGCGAATGGTAACCCTTATCCGGTTTCTCCGGCGGGCGGTGGTATCTGGTACGGCGACCGTATGTTTAAGGATTTGAATGGCGACGGTATTATCGACTCCAGGGACCAAACCTTTTTGGGTTCGCCGATCCCGAAATTCCAGTATGGCATTAATAATACCTTTAACTACAAAAACTTTGACCTGAATATTTTCTTTAGTGGCAGCTATGGCAACAAGGTGTTCAATCAAATGGCCATACAGCAAAACGATCCGCAAAACCATACTACCTATTTTACATCGGTATTAAATTATGCGAAACTGGCCATGGTAGATCCTGCCGGCTCTTCGTCCGATGTTAACAATGTATATGTTACCAACCCAAATACAACAATTGTAGGCGTGAGAAATGACAATACCAACAGCAATAACCGTCCTAATAGTTTGATGATCGAGGATGGTTCATTCCTGCGGTGCAAAAATATCACCTTGGGTTACCGGTTCTCAGAAAGTCTTTTATCAAAAATATCTGTGAAGTCTGTCAGGATATATGCCAACGTATCCAATGCCTTTATCATTACAAAATATAAAGGCATGGATCCTGAAATTGGTTCGTGGAACCCGCTTCAGGCAGGTTGGGACAGCGGTTATTACCCGCAGCCAAGGGTATTTACTGTTGGTGCAAACATAACCTTGAGATAACACAACGATCACCGATTAAAAATATATGTTTATGAAATCAATTAACAAAATTATCATCATCCTGCTATGTGCGGCAGCAGTGGCCGGATGTAAAAAGAGTTTTTTGGACCGTCCGTCCAACTCGCAGATAAGTTCTCTTAATTTTTACAAAACCACCTCCGATTTACGCCTGGCAACGGCAAGCCTGTACGGCGGTGCGGAGTGGTGGCAATGGAACAATGGGGCCTTGATACCGCTTGGCGACATATTGAGCGGCACCGGCAGCTTTCAATATAATGGCGACATAGTACAGCTTTTTACACGCACTATTACCGCGCAAAATGGCTTGGTGACAAATGGCTGGGTTGGGTTGTACAATGTTATCGGGCAATGTAATGGCGTTATCAATGCTATACAGACCCAGGCTGATCCATCCATTTCGGCAGCGGACAAAAATGCGGCCATAGCCGAGGCAAAATTTGTTCGTGCGGTAGCTTATTATCATTTGGCGGTATATTGGGGTGCAGTGCCAATTATTGAAGATAACAGCAAACTGATAAAAGATCCGCTGCTTCCTCGAAATATCGTTTCGGATGTCTATAAATTCGTTGCTAAAGACCTTACTTATGCAGCGCAAAATCTTCCAAAAACAGACGAAAAAGGCCGGGTAACTACCTGGTCGGCGCAAGGGATGCTGGGTAAAGTATATCTGACGATGGCAGGTGTAGGCAAAAGCGGTTCGCGCGATCAGGCCTTGCTTGACAGTGCCAAAAAGTATGCGGGCAACGTGTGTAAAAACAGCAATTTAAATTTGCTGCCAAACTATTACGACCTTTTCAAGGCGCAAAACAACGATAACGTTGAGTCGTTGTTCGCACTTCAATGGGCCGCGGGCGTAGGTTATGGAAATGGCAATACTATACAACTTTATTTTTCACCAAGCGCGAGTATACTTCCTCAAAAGCAAGGTGGATGGGAGGCCTTACAACCAACATATGATTTATACCGGATGTATTCGGCTAAGGATACGGTAAGGCGCAAAGCCACTATTATGCTCAACGGAGATTTTTACCCCGAATTGAATGCTGCCGAGGGTGGTTATAAGGCGACAGCTACGGGCCTGAAAAAACACATTATTGGCAACGAAAAAGACAACAATTCGCCAACAATGGATATATGGTCATCTATCGAGCATAATGCGATCCTCAGGTTGGCCGATGTGTATTTAGTATATGCCGAAGCTATTTTGGGTAATAATAGTACTACGAGCGATGGTGACGCCCTAACTTATTTTAATAAAGTGCGGACGAGGGCCGGTGTGGATATTGTGACTGCGATTACCCCGGCTTCACTGCGTACAGAGAGAAGGGTTGAACTTGCTTTTGAGGGACAATACTGGATAGACCTGGTGAGGTATTCTTATTATGATCCTTCAAATGCTGTGAACTTTCTTAATAACCAGGATGCCACTCACGGCCGGATTTCGTTTACTTATGATCCTGTAACGAAAAAAGCTACAAGGGATACTACTGCCACTCCAATTACGCTTCCGGCAACTGTCAATTCATTTACGTTGCCGGTTCCGTCATCTGAGGTAACCACCGACCCTAAATTGGCACAGCCACCGGTACCATATTATTAATTAAAACATTTAAAATATTTTGTTATGAAAAAGAAATCATACTTACGCCTGTGTTTTTTGCCGCTTTTGTTTATGATCGTGGCTTTATCACCGGCTTGTAAAAAGAATGCAGATGGCGGCAGCAGTGCCCCTCCGGTTATCGCGGCTGTTAAAAATTACGTAGCCTCACCTAATGATACAGTTTTAAATAGCGCCGTAGCAAAAGGCCAATGGGTGGTTATAACCGGGCAGAATTTGCAAAATGCAACTCAAATTTATTTTGACGGGGTTCCCGCTTCTTTTAACACAGCTTTATTTGCCCCCGGCAGTGCTGTGGTGAAAATCCCTAATATAGATTTTGGAAAAATTGATACTGCCAAACTGTATACGGTAAAATATGTTACAGGAGCAGGTTCAGCAACGTTCGCTTTCAAATTAGGCCCGCCGGCGCCAACTATCAGCGCCGTATCCGATGTGTTTGCCACCCCCGGCGATTCGGTTTATGTGTACGGCACCAATTTAGTATTGGTTCAGCAGTTTTCATACGGTGGAACCAAAATTCCAAAATTTAACCCGAATGCCGATGGTACGGCTCTTGGTTTTCTGATGCCGGCAACAACATCCGACAAGTTTATCATAGTAACTACTAAATCCGGTACTGCCCGGGATACCATAAATGCAAAGCCAATCATTAGCGGCATTTCCAACGCTAATGCCAACGCTGGTGATTCGGTTTATGTTTATGGTACTTACCTTAAAACTATCCAGTCAATTTCTTTTGGCGGTGCTACTATTACAAATTTCACAGAAAGTCCACATGGCGCTTATGTTAAGTTTCCGGCTCCAGCTTCGAACAGCTACTCCAGTGGGCCAGTGACTATTGTTACCAGTTATGGAACAATTTCTACTCCTTATAAAGTAAATACTCAAAATGGCGTTACTGATGGTCTTTTAGCAAATTTTGAGTGGGGTGATAATTTTGGTTATGCCTGGTGGGGAGATGAAAAATTGGCTTTCGGCCCTCTGGCCGATTTTAATGGTTCGATGGGAACAAATAATTCTATGTATATATATTTCGATTCCCCTGTTTTAGCTGGCGGTGCCAGTGCGTACGCCCCATTGGGTAATTCTAATACGGGTAATCACTGGTTACCTGTGGCAAATCTTACAGATCCTCCTGCAAAGTGGGCCCTTCAATTTGAAATAAGTGTGGCCCACCCATGGAATGGAGGTACGCTTTATATCAGAACTGAATTTGCAGGTGACACTTATGTTGCGCGTTATGAGCCATGGAAAGTTCCTGGTTCAAATGTTACCAAAGCTTTTAAAACGAAAGGTTGGCAAACCGTAACTATTCCTTTAACTGAGTTCAGATCAAAAGTTAACGAATTAGGGGATGGTGATTCAATTACTAAAATAAGCGATTTATTAGGGCCTACCGGTGCCAATAGTTATAATATGACCCTTAAAAATTTCGATTCTTCGTCAACTGCAACTGGTTTTTATGCCGCTATTGACAATATTAGGTGTGTGAAAAATTAAATAATAAAAAGCCCCATGGCAGCATATCGCCGTGGGGCTTTTTAACTAAATAAAATTAAGACAAAATGAAAATTAAGTATTGTTTTACAATATTGATATCTGTTATTACAGTTATATCTTTATTCTCCTGTAAAAAAAAGAATCCGGACCCGCAACTAACAGTTAGTGCACCCACCATAACTTTTACGGGTGACGGGGGGACCCAGGACCTATCCATTTCAGCTAATGCCGATTGGAGCATCAGCAATCCTGCTTATTCGTGGTTGCAAATAAATACAATAACAGGCAAAAGCGGCAGTACTGTTATTCATTTAACAACATTATCAGAAAATGGCACAGGGGCAAGCCGCTCTGGTGTTTTATTTATAAATTGTTCCAACGGCCAGGCAAGAAGGGTGACGGTTACCCAGGTCCCCAATTTATACCCAGGCTATAATACATCGCCCATAGCGCCAGACATGACCGGAATGACCAGTACTGCTGTGCAGCTGGCGGCAAAAATGCGCACGGGAATGGGAGTAAATTTTGGCAATACCATGGAGTCGCCAAACGAAGGTGATTGGCAGAGTAGTAAATTGACCGAATCGTATGTGAAATTTATAAAACAATCAGGTTTCACTGCTGTACGGCTTCCCTGTAACTGGGTTTGGACCCATTTAAGCGACCGAAGCAAGGCGAAAATTGATCCTGCATGGCTTGCGCGGGTGAAACAAGTGGTTGGATGGTGCGTGGCCAATGATATATATGTGATACTGAATTCTCACGATAGTCCCAATGCCAATGTGTTAAAGAAAGATTCCGTTAACGCGATGCAAAAGGCGATTTGGGAGCAGATTGCTACAACTATGCGTGATTTTGATGAGCACCTTATTTTTGCCGGATTAAATGAACCTCCGGCTGACGATGCCGGGCAGATGGCCATACTTAATGGTTATCACGAAACATTCATCAAGGCAGTTCGCTCTACCGGAGGCAGAAACGCCTACCGGGTACTGGTTGTGCAGGGACCCACTACCGACAGTTATAAAACTTCTGACCTGATGACTACTATGCCTCACGATCCGGTACCTAATCGTTTGATGCTTGAGGTACATAGCTACACGCCTTCCACATTTACTTTACTAAACGATGGAGATGCAAGTTGGGGCAAAATGGTTTATTACTGGGGGGCCGGGAATCATTCTACTATTGAGCCGGACCGTAACGCCACCTTTGGAGAAGAGGATGCGCTCATCGCTGAATACGGAAAGATGAAAAAGTTTGTTGATCAAGGTATCCCTGTGGTGCTGGGTGAATATGCATCATGGAGGAGGACTCCCGCCGTCACCCAAAGCCGGAATATGCCTAAGGATATGGATAAGCACAATAAGTCTGTGGATGACTGGGCAACTTTTGCAACCAAAACTATGAGAGCGAATGGCCTTATGCCATTCTGGTGGGAGATAGGTTTTACTTTAGACAGATCTAATAATGTGATAAAGGACCAGCGTTTGTATGATGCCATTAAATTAGGATATAAGTAAAAGTATAGTGTCAATTATAGCATAAGGTTATTTCCCTTCCCTGAGATTGGTTAAGCGTTCGCCAGTCTCCGGGAAAGGTTAACCTCTTTATTACTTAGCTTAAAGAATAATTAATCGATTGAAATTACCCTTAACGAGTATTAGTTTTTTAGGTAAAGAAAAAAAGCATGTTTAGAAAAAAAGTGTTGTTAAGTACGGTCCTTGTTATGTCTTTTTTGGGATATAAAAAAGATGTAGAAGCTCAGGCTAATGCGGATAAACCGAAAGTGGTCAATGAAAAACTGGAAAAAAAATTTGCAAATGTTTCGCCGAAACTTCTCACCAATAATGCGAACCCTTTATTAGATTTTATGTTTACCGCCGACCCGACAGCTGTAGAATACAACGGAAGAATTTATGTGTACGCCACGAATGATCATGAACAATATGAGCATGTAGGAAAGGACGGGAAAAATTCATATGAGCATATCCGTACACTGGTTATGATGTCTTCCGATGATATGGTCAACTGGACTTATCATGGCCTCATAAATACAGCAAAGCTGGCACCATGGAATCAGAATTCCTGGGCGCCTTCCATTGAATCCAGAATGGAAGCAGACGGCAAAACGCACTTCTATTTGTATTACTCCAATGGCGGTGGTGGCTCAGCCGTGCTTACTTCCACCTCCCCCGTTGGCCCCTGGAAAGACCCATTAGGAAAGAATATAGTCGACCGCTCTGTCCCCGGTGTGGATGTCGGCGCTCCATTCGATCCTGGAGTTCTAATTGACGGCCAGGGTACAGGCTGGCTGGTTTTTGGAGCCGGAACGCCCAAAACAAAATATATGCCGGATAATGCCAGGATTGTCAAATTAGGAGCAGATATGATCAGCTTGGCCAGCAGTATTTCTAAGATACCCGCTCCTTATTTTAATGAGGCCAGCGACCTTAACTTTATCAATGGGACCTGGGTTTATAGCTATTGTACGAGTTGGGATGAACGCACTGTATGGCCTTATAGCAATATTGCTAAACCAACCGCATGCAACATATCTTATATGACGAGTAAAACACCCTTAAATCCGGATAGTTGGAAGTATCGCGATAATTACTTTAAGAATACTGGTGACGTTAACGTGGGACCTTTGACAAACAATCACACTCACGTGTTCAAGTTTAAAGAGAAATATTATCTTGCTTACCATGCCATGTATTTACAGGATTATTTTAACACCAAGGGTGGTTTTCGTAATGCGGGTATCGAACCAATACAGGTAGATGAAGGGGGTGATGTGACTTTACCCATGGTCAGCGCAACTTTTAAAGGCCCCTCACAACTTAACCTATTAAATCCATTCGTTGTTCAGCAAGCAGAAACCACTGCAGGCACTTCGGGGCAAGTCCAGTTCGAAGCTGATGGCAATGAGGGTAATATGGTTGCCATAGGAAAAATAGATAAACAATGTCTTATGGTGCGGGGAGCCGATTTTAGCAAACAGGTTCCTGCCAAATTCCAAGCCCGGGTGAAAGGAACAGGTAGAATTGATGTTTATGTAAATAATCTTAAAGGCCCGGCTCTTGTTTCCCTTATATGTGATGCGAAGGACTGGACTACGCTCTCCAAACAAATAGCACTGAACATACCTAAAGGAGTGGGGAATATCTATTTTGTATTTAAAGGAGATGGTTTTTTGTTTGATGAATGGAAGTTTTATTAAGTCCGGTTGCTGGTTTATTGATGCTGTTTATAAGTAGATGTTCGATCAAAACGAGCTGTTACTGCCGATTAGGTGAAACGGTTAAGCCTTTCTCTTTTGGGAGCCAGGCAGGTGCTTGATCAGCGTATGATGGATGCCATTAAAGCAGGATATAAACAGTAATTGCCTGCATGCCCAACTCCGCTGAAAAGAGGGGTGGGGCTTTAAAAATACCCGGAGTTTTAAGATAAAAGATCAAAAATTTGAAAATTAAATAAGAGAGAGTTTTAGTTGAATATAAGTGGATGCCTGGGGCCTTTACTGAGAGGTCCCGGCATTTTTTCTAACTCTGACAATTCTGTTTTCAACATGAAGGAAATCAACAACGATCTATTTGAACGCATGACAATATCCGCGGCAAATGATACCTGGTTAAAAACTAGAACATGAAAAATCAAATAATTTCCAAGGCGCCGGAATTAGATGAAGCTGAAATTAAAGCTTTGATAGAGAATTTTGATACGATTGGTATGTTGCTTAAGGAGCACGTTACTATCGTCGGTAACCCCATCTTAACGCCGGAATCGAAAAAAATGTGTAACGAGGGCCTGGTTCTTATTAAGAAGTTCACTCAAAAATGTTTAGAACATTATGGGATGCGTTACCTTTCAAAATAAGATTTCAACGATACGCTATCTGGATATGGGCATGCCCACGCAACAAGTTGAAAACTTAAAAGAAGAAAATGGCTGGCCTGGCCGGCCTTAAAGCAGGGTCTGTTGAAACTTACGGCTGCAGATAAACAGCACCGACAAGAAGAAAAGAAATATTTATGAAATATACCATTGCCTGTTTTATGGCATTTTTAGTGGCCGGCGGCGTTTCGGCACAAAACAAAGGTGAGGTTGCGCTTAAAGCGAAGATCAGCAACATCGTCAGCAAAATGACGCTGGAAGAAAAGATAGGAATGCTTCACGGCAACGCGCTGTTTTCCTCGGCAGGCGTACCCCGTTTAGGCATCCCGGAACTTACCTGCGATGATGGCCCATTAGGCGTACGTGAAGAAATCAAGCGTTTTGATTGGGCTTCGGCTAACTGGACAACCGATTCTGCCACATTCTTGCCAAATGGCTCGGCCATAGCCGCTACCTGGAACCCGGTTATGGCTAACAAATATGGAGTTGTAATAGGGGAGGAGGCCAATGCCCGTAAAAAGATTGTAATGCTGGCACCGGCATTCAATATTTGCAGGATGCCGCTTTGCGGCCGTACCTATGAATATTATTCGGAAGATCCTTATTTGAACAGCCAATTGGCTGTTCAATCTGTAAAAGGAATTCAAAGCCAGCATGTGGCAGCCTGTATAAAACATTTTGCCGCCAATAACCAGGAACTTAACCGCGATAGCGTAAACACGATAGTTGATGAAAGGGCATTACGCGAAATTTATTTCCCGGCATTTAAAGCAGCCGTACAGCAAGGTAATGCCTACACCATTATGTCGGCCTACAATAAGCTGAATGGTTATTGGTGTTCCGAGAATGATTTTTTATTAAATAAGGTGCTAAAAAACGAATGGGGCTTTAAAGGAGTGGTCATGTCGGATTGGTCCGGGACGCACCATACCGTTGCCGCGGCCAATAACGGGTTGGACATTGAAATGGGATCAAGCGGACCGTATGATCAATGGTATTTTGCCCAACCCTTACTTAAAGCTGTTAAAGAAGGGCACGTTCCGGTAAAAATAATAGATGATAAAGTACGCAGGATTTTGTGGGTGATGTATCACACCTCCATGAGCACTAATCACCCTGTAGGATCTATTGCTACACCGGCACATGCCAAGGCCGCCTATGCTATTGCCTCAGAATCCATCGTTCTGCTAAAAAACTATAACCATTTGTTGCCTTTAAAAGCAGGTAACATTAAAAGCATTGCTGTCATTGGCGATAATGCCATCCGCACATTTGCTTTGGGTGGTTATGGCGCCGGTGTAAAAGCGCAACACGAGATAACAGCATTAGACGGTATAAAATCAAGGTTCGGCAAAACAGCCAGTATCAGCTTTGCGCAGGGCTATAAAGCAAACTACCTGGCAAGTAATAGTGACGAACAAAATCGTGGCTATGACTGGCCCGATCAAAAACTGATTGATGAGGCGGTAGCGCTTGCTAAAACCAGCGATGTTGCCATTTTATGTATCGGTTCCAATCGGGAATATGAAAGTGAAGCGCATGATCGCAAAAGCCTGGAACTGCCTTTTGGGGAACAGGCACTGGTTAACGCGGTTACCGCCGTTAATGCCAATACCATCATTGTAATAATGGGCGGCGCTCCGTATAACCTGAATGAAATCAAAAAAGCCAATCATGCAGTTGTCTGGTCGTGGTTTAACGGCTCGGAGGCTGGGAATGCACTGGCTGATGTATTAAAAGGTGTCATCAATCCGTCGGGAAAGCTGCCGTTTACCTTCCCGGTCTCGTTAAAAGATTCCCCTGCTTTCGCTTTAAATACTTATCCGGGCGAAGGCGCTACGGCCGAATATAAAGAGGGCATACTTGTTGGCTACCGCTGGTACGATACTAAGAAAATTGAACCCCAATTCCCTTTTGGTTATGGGCTTTCCTATACTGATTTTTCTGTCGGCAAACTTTCTACAGATAAATCAAGCTATAAAAAGGGTGAAACCATCCATGCAAAATTTACTATCAAAAACACAGGCAGCCGTTATGGGGCCGAAGTTGTGCAATTATATGTAAGTGATCCGGTCAGTTCAGTTTTGCGTCCTGAAAAAGAACTAAAGGCTTTCAAAAAAGTTTTTCTGCAACCAGGCGAAACGAAAACAGTTGAACTGGATGTAAAGGTTGGAGATTTGGCTTTTTATGACGAGACAAAAAAAGCATGGAATACCGAAGCCGGCCAATACATCCTTCAGTTAGGTAATTCATCACGCAATATTTCAAAAACAGTAAAAATCTTGGTTAAATAAACCCATTTCAGAAGCAGTGTGAAGTTTATGGAAAATCTGTGAACCGGACTTCCGAATACCGATAAACTGAGAAATAATTTTCAATGGAAATACCCCGTTGGTCTTATAAAATAAGTGTAAAAAACACAACAAATAATATTGACTTTCATGATGAAAAAGTTATTACCCATTTCAATTTTGTGCCTGTTCCTGTTTACAGCGACAAGCCTGAAAGCGCAAAATCCTAAGCTTAAGCTTAATTTAACTAAACCCGGCGCAGATGTAAGTCCGCAACTGTATGGGTTGATGACCGAAGAGATCAACCATTCGTACGATGGGGGTTTGTATGCCGAGCTGATCAGGAACAGGATATTTAAGGATAATCCAAATACGCCGGAAGGCTGGAGCGTAATCAAGGAAGGTGGCGCGAAGGCCACCATTCAATTAGTTGCCGCAAACCCTAACTATGTACCGGCAGATGAGCGGCGCCATGCCATTAATGGCGCGTTAACCACTTGTTTAAGATTGTTGGTGGATACCAGCGGTGGCCGGGCCGGCATTGCAAATGAAGGTTATTGGGGCATACCTGTTTTGCCTAATACAACTTATACCGCCTCTTTTTATATTAAAGGTATGGAAAGCAAGCCATTGACCGAGCAATGGGCTCCCGCGCCTAAAACTGCAGTTCCGGTAATTGCTGATAATACTGCCGGGCCTATAACCGTGAGTATAGAAAGCAATGACGGTAAAACGGTATATGCTTCGGGGACTATTAATTTGGTAAAAAGCGCATTTTGGAAAAAATATGAACTTAAATTAACAACCGGCGCCGGTGTTAAACCAACATCTGCCGCCCGTTTTGTTATTTCGACAAACCGTACCGGGGTTTATTATTTTAACCTCGTCTCTTTATTTCCGCCAACTTATCATAACCGCCCCAATGGTAACCGGGTAGATATCATGAAGTTATTGGCCGATATGAAACCCCGCTTTTTACGTTTCCCCGGCGGTAATTTCCTTGAAGGCCCAAAATTGACCGATGCATTTCCGTGGAAGACTACTTTAGGCGCACTTGAAAATCGTCCCGGCCATACCGGCTCATGGGGCTATCGCCCTACCGACGGGATGGGCTTACTTGAATTTTTAGAATGGTGCGAAGACCTGAAAATGGAACCGCTTCTTGCCGTTCATGCCGGCTATTCACTCAATGGCGACCATGTGGACGCAGGCCCGCTTTTAAAGCCATATGTAGATGATGCGCTGGATGAGATTGAATATGTTACGGGCGACGTACACACCTACTGGGGCGCCAAGCGTGCCGCAGATGGGCACCCGGCACCCTTTAAACTCAGCTATGTGGAGATTGGTAACGAAGACGGGTTTGACGCGTCTGGCAGTTACGACGGACGTTTTGCCCAGTTTTATGATGGCATTAAAGCCAAATATCCTAACCTTTACTGTATTGCAACCATCGGCGGTAAGGACTGGCTTGGTACCAGGGGTAAATTAACCATTCGCAAGCCCGAAATGGTAGATGAACATTATTACCGCAATGCCTGGGAAATGGAAGAGGATGCGGCACGTTATGATAAGTACGACCGTAAAGGCTATAAAGTGTTTGTAGGAGAGTGGGCAACGCGTGAAGGCGAACCAACCACCAATATGAACGCCGCCCTGGGCGATGCTGCCTGGATGACGGGCATGGAACGAAATTCAGACCTGGTTATCTTGTCATGCTACGCGCCATTATTTGTAAATATAAATCAAGCCACGGCAACTGCGCCGAAAGCATGGCAATGGGACTCGGACCTGATAGGTTACGATGCTTTAAAAAGCTTTGGTTCGCCATCGTATTATGTACAGAAGATGTTTAACAGCTATATCGGCAATAAAGTGGTGTCTATAGCGGGCGCCAATATCCCCACCCAAACGCGGCCTGCTACCAAACAGGACAGTGCCGCCAATAAAATGCCCAAACCTATACCCGCCATGTTTTATGTAGCTACCCAGGACACCAAAACGGGGAAACTGTTTCTTAAAGTAGTAAATACAACAGGAAAGCCGCAGCAGGTTGATATCGATTTAAATGGTGCCGGAAATTTGTCACCAGAAGGTACCCTGGTAGTAATAAAAGGCAATAAACCCGAAGATACGAACACGATCAGCGATCCGGTAAAAATAGTTCCGGTTACCTCCAGGATAAAAGTGGCAGGCGCTAAGTTTACAAAGACCTTCGATCCATATTCAGTAAGCATGCTTCAAATAAATACATTAACTAAATAGTTGAAACCAAGTAAGAAACTAAATAAAACCAGATAAGAATACCAGGACAAAAAAAATGTCAATATGAGAAATGCGATTTACAGGTTATGGATGATGGCCTTAATTATCACGCTTATAGTGCCGTGTTTATATGCACAAAAAGCCACTAATCCCATTATTTATGCAGATGTACCGGATATATCCATAGAACGTGTAGGCAACAGCTATTACATGAGCAGCACAACGATGCATATGAGCCCCGGTGTACCGATCATGAAGTCGAACGACCTGGTGAACTGGAAGACGGTAGGTTATGCATATGATACTTTAGCAAATATTGATGCAACGAATCTTACAAATGGCAAAAATATGTATGGGGAGGGTTCGTGGGCAAGTTCTATCCGTTTCCATAATGGCACCTATTATGTAAGCACATTTTCTGCAAATACCGGCAAAATGCACATTTACAGTACTAAAAATATTGAAAAAGGCCCATGGAAAGCCAGGTCATTTGCCCCCGACCTGGGTGATCACTCCTTGTTTTTTGATGATGACGGAAAGGTTTATATGATTAGCGGGAGCGGAGATTTAAGGTTAGTTGAATTAAAGGACGATCTTTCCGGTATAAAGCCTGGCGGAACGGACCAGGTTATCATTAAAAAGGCAAACGTGCCTTCGGGCGGCATTGGCCTCGGTCCGGAGGGCTCTCAGTTGTTTAAGATAAAGGGCAAATATTATCTTTTTAATATTACATGGCCACCGGACCACGTACGCACTGTTATCATACACCGGGCAGATAAAATCACCGGCCCGTACGAAGGACGAATTGGCCTCCAGGACCTGGGTGTGGCGCAAGGCGGATTGGTTGAAGCGCCAAATGGAGCCTGGTATTCTTATTTGTTCCGTGATTATGGCTCGGTGGGCCGTATTCCCTATTTGGTACCTGTAAAGTGGGTGGATGGATGGCCCGTTTTGGGCATCAATGGCAAAGTGACTGATACACTCGACCTGCCGGCCGGCAAAGGTTTGATCCCAGGCATCGTCGCTTCAGACGAGTTTACCCGTAAAAAAGGCGAACGTGCATTACCACTGGTTTGGCAATGGAACCATAACCCGGATAATAGCTTGTGGTCTGTTACCGCGCGGAAAGGGTATTTACGACTAAGCACCGGCAGGATTGACACCAATTTCCTGGCGGCACGAAATTCATTGACACAACGCACTATCGGCCCGGTGTGCTCCGGGACAGTTTCGCTCGACATTTCTAATATGAAAGATGGTGATTTCGCGGGTTTGGGCCTTTTGCAAAAAAATTACGGGTTGGCAGGTGTCAAAATAACCAGGGATAGCAAAGCTGTCGTCATGATCAATGCAAGCACCGGAAAACCTGTAGAAGCACAAACAATCCCCTTAAACCAAAAGGTAGTATACTTTAAGGCGGAATGCAATTTTACGAACAGAAAAGACGTGGCAGACTTTTTTTATAGCCTGGACGGGAAAACGTGGATGCCATTGGGCACGCAATTAAAAATGGCCTATACCTTCCCGCATTTCATGGGCTATCGTTTTGCTTTGTTTAATTATGCTACAAAATATATAGGAGGGGCGGCTGACTTTGACTTTTTTCATATAACAGGTTCCATTTTCCCGGAAAAATAAATCCTGTTAAATTTAACGAACGCAAAAATTGAAAAATATATCTTACTATTATTATCCTTATAAACCCAGATGTTTGCAGGGGTGCAAAACTATCAAAAAACGGCATTAGGTTTAAAGGCTTAAGTCAACGGAATTTCGGTTGAGGTTCACTTTATAAGCTCACAGCCAAATAATGGTCAATATGTAATAAAGAGAAAGACAGCTTTAGAATTCTTCGGCATATAAAAAACGGGTCTGGATTGCAATGTTAAAGTAATTGTCTGATTTGTATTGTTTTTGGAAAAGGTACGGTGCGATTAGCCACACTTTAGCCGATACTGCTACAGTACAGATGATAAAAATATGAAGGGTTTTCATGCTCATTCGTTTCTTTACTTCCCCAATTACGATCTACTTAGGGGCTTATTCTTTTTTAAGATCATAATCGATAATTTTTGAAAAACCGCCTATTTTAGTCAATTCATCAATAAAACCGTGCGGATTCTGCAAGGCTGTCCCAGTGGACCCGTTCATTTTTGTGTTTCGAAATAATTAATGTTAAGCTTTTTTCTGCTGTCCGCGTCCCCCTTTCAAGATGTTGTTTCGCGCTACATTTCGTCAAATCCCGGTGCCGTTCAGCATCTCAATCAGGTCGTCATTCGTAATCGGTTTTATATAAAAGTTGGAAACTTCCTGGTAACTTGCGGCTTTAAGCCGGTCTGCCTGATCAATAGAAGAACTGATGATGTAAATCGTTATTTTTTCGGGCACATCGAATTTGATAAACTCGTCAAGGAACTGCCATCCGTCAAGCACTGGCATGTTGATGTCAAGCAGGATTACTGAAGGCATGTTCTCCCGGATTTTTATCGCCGATTTTAAATAATCCAGCGCCTCATCGCCGGCATTAAAAACAAGCAGGCGCTCACAAAAATTTACCAGGCGCATTTGTTTGGAAATCAAAAAGGTAAATATTTTATCGTCATCGATCAGACAGGCGATATCAGTTTTTTTCATGTATAAGGGGTGTAAACTGAATAAAAAAAGAAGTGCCAACACCGGGCTGGCTCTCGGCCCAAATCCTCCCACCCATAGCCTCTACCTGGTTTTTTACCAGGAAAAGCCCCATGCCCCTGGCATCAGGATGGCGGTGAAAGGTTTTATACATACCAAATAGTTTGTGGCCATGCAGGGCCAGATCGATCCCTAAACCGTTATCTGCTATGATAAGCAATGGCACTCCGTCATCCAGGTTGGCGCTTATCTTTATTTCGGGCCGGCGCTCCGGATGCTGGTATTTAAGACTATTGCCTATCAGGTTAACCAGTACACTCTCCAGGTAAGCCGGATTAAACACAACTGTGATTCCATCATCCATATCTTTAATTATACTTGCATTACTGGCGCGGATAGAGGCAGAAAGGATATTTAGCCCTCTTTCTACTTCATGTGCCAGGTCGATTCTTACCCTTGTGTCTGCGCTGCTCTCCTGAACCTTCACCACCTCGTTCAAATGCGCCAGGGTTTCCAGCAGGCTGGCAGCATTCCCGTCAAGCATTTGCACCAGAGTCTCTTTTTCTGCCGGGTCTGTTTCTTCCAGGATCATGCTCGTCAGCATCCGGATATTGCCAGAATGTGAACGGAGGTTATGCGATACGATATGCGCAAAATTCAGGAGCCGGTCGTTTTGGAGGCGAATGATCTCCATGCTGTTTTTTTGGTCGGTAACATCTTTAATTTGCGAAACGAAGTAAAGGGGTGCACCGCTCTCGCTTCTTACCAGCGAAACACTCAGCAGGGCCCATATGATCCGGCCATCAGCATGGTAGTACCTTTTTTCCATTGTATAGGAGCCGATGTCACCTGCAACAAGTAAATTGAGTTGCTCGAGGTCGCTTTCCAGGTCTGCCGGATAGGTGAATTCCTGAAAAGTGTGACCGAGGAATTCCGGCTCTGTATAACCAAAAAGCTGGCATAGGCTGGTGTTCACTTTTATCCAGCCCCCGTTGAGCGATACCAGCGCCATCCCGATCGGCGCATGATCAAACGCTTTGGAGAAGCGTTGTTCCCTTTCTTCCAGGGCCATAGCCTGCAAGCGCCTGTCTGTAATGTCGGTTAGCGTGCCATAAAGGCGCGTGCAGCGGTCATCGGCCGATTCTGCCTGTACGCGCACTTCAACCCATTTTTGGGTGTTTTTCGCAGTGAGTACTTCCAGTTCGCCTCTTTCTGGCAGCCCTGAAACAATCGCTTTATCTATTAAGGCCCTCACCTTCGCTGGTTCCCGGTAAAAAAGTATGACATCCTCCATCGAGCCCATATAGTCGTCGTCAACCTCCATAATCTGGAAGATGATCTTATTCCAGTAAAATGTCCCCTCCAGGAAATTGCGCTCCCAGATTCCCAGCCCGGCCAACGAGGCCGCATTTTGATAAAGTTCTGATTTTGTCTGCATCCCGAATACTTCTCCTGTCGATATTCCATCACAAGATAAGCATACAAAGCATAGTACGAAACTATATTGTTGGCCAACCCTATGAACCGCCTTAAAATTTTCTATCTAAAAAGAACTTGAGAGGTATTAGGGGAAGCAAATTTTTAATGCTGATAAGGTGTAGCAATACTTGATCTATTTAAAAACCAGGTGATTATTGGATTACATCAGGCAAATTAAAAAATAATAGCTTAATGGTTTTTTCTGTTTTTCCGTCCGGATGGGGGCAAAACCTTTAACCGGTACATGTGCTCGTTGTTTTCGGTTGTATTGTAGTTGAGTACGGCAAAATATGGTGTTATGTTTTCTGCAGGTAGTTACCGTTTTTAGCAACAGGGAATCGTCATCTGCCCTCGTTAGTGTCCAATTATGTCAATTAATGGATCGCTCTGCTTCCCTTAAAAATGATTACCCAGCAAATTACATCGCGCAGAACCTTGATGGCATTGTGCAAAGTGTTGTAAACGGTGCGTTCGCTCAGGCCTGTTTGGTCGGCAATATCTTTAAATGAAACGGCATCAAAGTACCGAAGGCGGATAATTTCTTTCTGCCTGGGCGATAGCTCGTTCAGCGCCTTTTGCAACCTTTTTTTCATATGCTCATCATGCTGGCTGGCTATCAGTATCGACTCATAGGAGGGTTCGGCCGGGATATCTTCTATAGATAGCTCATCTATCAAATGGCCTGTTTGAGTTTCGGCTGATAATTGCTGATACGTTTTATATAATATCCGCTTATAAATGGTCAGCGTATATTGCTGGATGTTCTGCACATCGGCCAGTTTATGCCTGATCTTCCAAAGTTCTAAAAATAAATTGTGGATACCCTCCTTTACAAGCTCGGGGTTTTTGTAAAGAGAAAGCCCGAAGCGATATAAATCATCATAAAAAATATTAAAGCATTCATAAAGTCCCTGCTTTTCACCTTCTGCAAGCAATTGCCAGTTCTTGTAAATGTCCTTGTGTTTAGGACTCATCAGTACTGTTTTTGATACTTCCATCTAAATATTGAAAATTAACGCATGATTTACAAATGATTAACTTTTTAAAATTTTTATAAAACTACATAATACTTATTGAATAATGCAATAGCGCTGTCCTGAAAACTGAAACATAAAATTTATTTTGAAAAGCATTGGTAAAAAAGAATAATCTATTGCACTTGTATGTAAACGTTTCAAATTATATTACAAATGGACTATTCTTCATACCAAACAGAAGACTTTTTAACCGACGATAGCTTTGTGGCATACTGCTATGCCGAGAATGCAGAAGCTATTGCCAAATGGGAAAATATATTGGCCCAAAACCCAGGTATTGGCAAAAAAATGGATGATGCCCGCGAGTTATGCCTGTTATTGGGCATTAAAGTTGGCGCTGCAGAAAAGGCCACAGGGCTTGAACGCCTTAAAAGCGCATTGGACGAAACAGTTGAAGCAGAACAGCCCGAAGGCAGGATTATTGGCTTACGTAATTATTTTATGCGATGGATGACCGTTGCCGCTGCGTTATTAATTATGGCAGGTGCATTCGCGGTGTATCAGTTAAATACCAATACTACAGGCGCGGCTCTTTACAGCGCGGCTACCGATCATAACTATACCCTGATAGGGCAAACCGGTGCCGGTGAACGCAAATTTATTCGCCTGCCCGATGGAAGCACAGCGCTGCTTAATGGGGCAACCTCTTTAAAAATTGCCACCGATTATAATGCCCATAACCGCCACCTCTTACTAAACGGTGAAGCTTTCTTTTCTGTTACAAAAAATAAGCGTAAACCCTTTGTTGTAATTACCGGTAAAACGGCCACAACCGCCCTTGGTACCTCATTTAAGGTTGAAAGCTATTCCGGATCGGGTGTGGCAAGTGTAATGTTATCAACCGGTAAGGTTAAAGTTGAGTGTACGCAGCCCGATTTGGAAGTGGCCGATGTAACCCTTATACCAGGTCAGAAAGCCACGCTTTTTAAAGGCGACAAGGTATTTACCCAAACCAACTTTAATGCCAACGACCTTCAAAACTGGATAAACCGAAAACTGGTGTTTAAAAGTGCCGGCTTGGCGGAGATTGCCCTGAAAATGAAGGCCATGTACGGGATAGTAATTGCCCCGGTTGATAAAGCGGGTGACAGTATATCATTTACCGGCGAGTTTAGCGGAAAAAGCATTGCCGAAGTACTGGACGCCATTGGCTTTACCAATCATTTTACCTACAAACAGGACGGCAACGTCATAAAACTGATATTCTGAATTTAAACCTAATGATTTTAAATATTTAAAAACCCAAACTATATGCAAAAACCACTACTCCGTTCACGATTGCTCTCCTGGATGCTGCAGAGGATGATACCGTCAATATTATTGATTGTATCTTTCTCCGGGTACGCGCAGTCATCTACACAGGCCTATTCTTTCAATTGGAAAAATACACCGATACCGACTGTATTTAACCAGATAGAGAAGGCTGCCAATGTGCATTTTTCATACAATCCTAAAGATCTTGATTTGCAAAAAAAAATCAGCCTTACGGTAAGCAAACAAAGTTTGCAACAGGTAATTGACCTTGTGACGAAGGAACTTCATGCCCAGTATAAAATTGTTGGCGAAACGGTAATGATCCAATCAGAAAAGCCAACTGCAAAAGTAAGCTCGCAGGTTGTTGAGGATTTTAGCCTTACCGGTAAGGTAACCGACGATCAAAACCAGCCGTTGCCGGGCGTTACCGTTGTAAATACCACCAAAAATCGGTCGGCTGTAACTAATGAAACTGGCAGCTTTGTAATAACTGTAGCCAATGGTGATGTTATAACCTTTGCCATGATGGGTTATGAGATTAATTCAATCATCGCTACTGATAAAATCAAAACAGTAAAGATCACCCTTAAAACAAAAGCTACCGAGTTGAATACCGTAGTAGTAACAGCGCTTGGTATTAAAAGAGAAGAGCGCTCATTAGGCTACGCTACCGCCGAAGTGGACGGTAACGATCTTAAACATGCCCGCGAGCCCAATGTGATCAACTCACTTGCCGGTAAAGTACCTGGGCTTATCATCAACAGCACAGCCGGCGGACCGGCGGGCTCGTCAAGGGTTATCATCAGGGGCAATACCAGCATAACGGGTAACAATCAACCGCTTTATGTGGTTGATGGCGTACCGATAGATAACTCAAACTATGGCCAGGTAGGTGGCGGGAAGTATTCAGGTGGTTTTGATTTTGGCGATGCTATCTCGGCCATTAATCCCGATGATATCGACAAGATCTCGGTGCTGAAAGGCCCTTCGGCCTCGGCGTTGTATGGCAGTCGCGCAGGCAACGGTGTAATATTGATTACAACAAAAAAGGGTAATTCAAAAAAAGAGCTGGGTATTGAGGTTAACAGCACCTCATCGATAGAAAACCAGCTTACCCATTACAACGATTACCAATATATTTATGGCCAGGGTACCGCCGAGCAAATGGTGGTAGATCCATCGCAGGCAAAAAATACACTGTTCAACAACTTCGGCCCCCGGCTCGATCCTAATTTACAGGTTATTGGGTTTGATGGCAAATACCGCCCGTACGCGCTGGTTAAAAACAATATCGACAACTTTTTTCGTACCGGCGCTACAACCACCAACAACGTAGCTTTTTCTAATTCAAACGATATTTCATCGTTCCGCTTGTCAATAACCGATATGCGTAGCCGTGATATTGTGCCGGGTAGTAATTTGCGTCGTAATACTTTTAATTTCACCGGTAGTTCCAAATTCGGCAGCAAGGTTACGCTATCGGCAAAGGTGATGTATCTTAACGAAGATGTGGTTAACCGTCCCGCGCTGGCCGATGATCCGGGCAACATAGGCAATGCCTTTGTTGGCTTGGCCAATAACGTCGATCAGGCCTACTTTAAAAACGGTTACAAAGACAGTGAGGGCAATTATGTTGACTGGGGAGGCGGCCAATATCGTTTAGACCCCTATTGGGTGATTAACCAGGGCTGACGCATTAGAAATTTTTATTAGCGATAAGCGTTAACAGAAATTTATGGTTCCAACCAGCCATTTTTCGTTTGGCCTTCAGGCTGGCCTTGCTGGTTTTATCAGCTTTCAGAATATTTAAGGCTATTTTTCTGACGACTGCCAGGTTTTGAGCGGCCTGCCTGTTGCGTGTGGTATTGTAGTCTTCGCCAAAACCAACATCCAGTTGCCAGTGCAACTGATTTTCTATCCCCCAATG